>JALRDA010000011.1 GCA_023257145.1 Candidatus Saccharimonadia bacterium
CCACGCGATTTATCGAAAAAGACTTTGCTTCGGCTATGCCACAGGACCCATCCTATGTAGATAATGCTGCCTGTGGATATCCGAATAATGATCTGACACGCGCATATTGGTACGAAGTGCGGTCCGATCAGACGGGGTATATTCTGGGTACATTTATGGAATCTGTATCTACGGCCGATCCGAGATATGATAACGGTAGTGTCAATAGGGGGTGTGGCAACTTCATTAACTGGGCGATAAAACGCAACTGGCCTAATTAATGTTGCTCATAAATTAAAAGAGCCCGCCACCGAGAAGGAGGCGGGCTCTGTACTTCTTGGTAGCGGGTTAATTGGAGGCTGCTGCTCGGGTATAGTACGCTTCATATTCGCTCACCCATTTGTGTAGACGCTGGGCGATGAACAAGCCATTATATATATCCCTGAGGGCGCGCACGCCGTTGATGTCGTCCAGGATGAGTCGCATCGTCTCATCCAATGTGTGGCTCGCCGGCTGCTTCAGAGTGACCTCGTCGCGAAGGACTGATTTCAGGCTAAGCAGGTGGCCGGGATGGTAGTCACTCGACTCCCAGTCTTTGAGCTGTTGAACGAGCGGGACGTCGCTGCCGAGCATTTGGATCAACAGGGTCTGAAATTGCTCGATGGTCAAACTTCCTTCGCTCAGCATGAGGTGATTGAGCTTTTCGAACTGCGCGGGGTCCATAATAGACCTTTCCGGTTGATGATTTGAACGTTTGTAATTTAAATTCAAAACGCACTCAATTGCAAGCGCAAGCATTACCTGTAATGATCCAGTACTCGCCCCTAGACGATAAGAGGTAATTACTGTATAATTAGGAAGTTATTAACTCGGCTTATGCACGACATAAGCATCCATAAGGATTCCAGAGGAGGAAATCTATGAAAGAATACGAACTAACCGTTCTGATTCACCCTGATCTCGAAGCAGATCTAGAAACTCCACTTGCCAAGGTTCGCGATATTATCACGACTGCCGGCGGTGAAATTACCAAGGAAGACAACTGGGGTAAGAAGAAACTTGCCTACAAGATTGATCGCCAGGATTTTGCAATCTACGTTTACTTCGATGTTAACCTACCTGCAGACGCGCCACTAAAGATTAGCAACACATTTAACATTACCGAAGAAGTAATCCGTTACCTACTCGTTAGTGTGAACGAAAAGGGCCGCAAAGCTCTCGAGGAAGCAAAAGCTAACGCGTCAAACGATTCTGACGCAAAAGAAGAGGAATAAACCGATATGGCTAAAAGTATCAACCAAGTTATCTTGATGGGCCGTTTGACACGTGATCCAGAAATGCGCACGACTTCAACGGGTAAGGCAATTGCTAGTTTTAGTATTGCGGTTGATCGCGGTGGCCAAGAAGACGCAGCGGACTTTTTTGATGTTACTGCGTGGGAAAAACTCGGTGAACTCGTTAACCAGTACCTTAGCAAAGGACGCCGTTGCCTCGTGCAGGGACGTTTGCGTCAAGACAGCTGGGATGACAAAGAAACTGGCAAAAAACGTACGCGTATCGAAGTTGTTGCAACCGACGTGACGTTTCTTG
>JALRDA010000053.1 GCA_023257145.1 Candidatus Saccharimonadia bacterium
ATTCGAACTAACGACACTACCGCCGTCTGGGTTTTCATGCAACAATACATTCGAAACAAAGCTACTACCTTGCCCGACAATCAAGCCACCAACAAGCGCGCCAACAACAGCCAGTGATACAATCCACACCCTTCGTGATAACTGACGAGCAATAGTGACTGCAAGAATAATTGCGACACCAGCAATCGCCGCGACCAGCGCACTACGTGAATAACTAATCCACAACGCAATCAGACTACATAAGGTCAGTAGGCCAACGGCAACTCCATGTGTGCGATCAATCGACTTTAACGTACCGCGCACAAGTGCGGCCGCGAGGAGTGCTAACACAATCCCTGCATACGCGCCGAGCGGATTAGGTCCGCGCAGTGTACTGTTGACGCGGATGTAATCATGATTCTGGTCGACGGTAAGATATGGGACAATCGTCTCGTTACTGTACCCAATGTACTTTAAGGTGTCGGCCGGCAAAAAAAGCTGCAAGGTGGCAAAGCCAACGACAATTGCAGCTCCAGCAATCCCTACCTTCAGTAATAGTTTTCGGTACTGTGGCGCCGTTCGTAGCAACACGTAAACCAAGCCAAAAAACAAGATATAGCGAAGATCGATTGCCAGCCCTGCCGCTGCTGCAGCAGATCCTTGATACAATACTCCAACTAATACAATATGCAACACCGCATAGATAACAACAATCCGTGCAATCCAATCGTTCGCCAACTCTCGCCACAAATTACGACGCGCTACGATAACAAGCGCTAATGGCACTAGCGCCAGCATTAATATTTCTTTCCAAGATTTGATCAATAATTCATACTGCGGAAATAATGTCCCAAGGCCAACACTCAGGGGTGCATGAAAGATTATTCCCATAAAAATAGTAATGATTACTGCCGCGTATAATTTTTCTACCCGAGATCGGTTCATTACCTCTAGTGTACCGTAAAAAATGCTATAATAGCAGCACAAATGCCATCGAAAAACACCAAGTTCTACAGCCTCATCCTTATCATTGCCGACTTTTTCGTGCTTTTGCTTTCATTTACGGCCGCCTATATTTTACGTGTACAATTTGACAAGCGACCACTCCTCAACGAAGTCTACGCCACTGATTATTTCATGAGTTTTCTCGCGATTACCCCATTTTGGATTCTCATTTTTGCTGCGCTCGGACTATATCACGCCAGCACGTATAATCGCCGGCTCGTTGAGTGGAGTAAAATAGCGGTCGGATCATTTATCGGTATATTGATGGTTATCGGTTGGCAATATGCAACCGATAACGAACTATTTCCTGCACGACTAGTTGCCGTTTACGCCCTACTCGCCTCATTCTTATTGATTGTATTGACGCGTGAAGCACTCCGCATTACCCGCAGCATATTGTTCTACTTTGATCGCGGCACCAGCCGTGTATTAATTATTGGTGATTCGGCGGCGACTCGCGATATCGCCAACAGTCTATCCGAAACGCATCGCAGTGGATATAAAATTGTGGCAATTGCTGGACCAAAAAGAGTGATTCCATCAGGCCTAGATGTCGTGCATTTTTCGTCCCTTGAAAAAGCGCTAGCTGACGTCAAAAAGTTGCGCATTACAACCATCATCCAGACCGATCTATATGATTCATCCGAGCGAAACCAGCGCATTCTTGGCGCAGCGCAGCTTAATCATATCCAATACAGTTTTATTCCTGGTGAAGCGGAATTTTATTCAGGCAAAAATACCGTTGATGTTTTCCTAGGCTATCCAATGATTTCCGTTTCACAAACACCACTCATTGGCTGGGGCGAAATCATCAAGCGCATGTTCGATGTCGTCGTCGGCAGTTTGCTTATTCTGCTGCTTTCACCGATTTATCTAGTGACAATCATCCTACAGCTGGTATTTAACCCTGGGCCGATTTTTTACAAGAGTGCTCGATTAACCCGTTATTCACAGCCCTTTGCAATGTATAAATTCCGTTCAATGTCGGCAAAATATGGCAAAAAAGATGCAGCCTCAGAATTTCGAGAAATGGGACGACCCGATCTTGCCAAAGAATATGAAAAAAACTTTAAAGTCGAATCAGACCCTCGTATTACAAGTCTTGGTAAATTCCTGCGCGCTAGTTCGATTGATGAACTACCGCAGTTGTTTAACGTGTTACGCGGCGAACTCAGTCTTGTTGGACCGCGACCAGTCCCACAAAGTGAATTAGATGCCAAGTTTACAAGCACCCACGGCGCACTGCTTTTAAGCGTCAAAAGTGGTGTCACGGGACTATGGCAAGTATCTGGCCGTAGTGATTTGTCCACCGAGCAGCGCATTGCAATCGAGCTATACTATGCACAAAACTGGTCATTCTGGTTGGATATAAAAATTCTCCTTAAAACCGTGACGGTTGTCCTATTCCGACGAGGGGCGCGCTAATGGCAGCGCCAAAAATTGCCATTGTAACAGATTGGCTCACTAATATGGGCGGCGGTGAATTAGTCGTCCTGGCGGCACATGAAATTTTTCCCGATGCACCAATCTATACCTCTGTCTATGACAAGAAAAAAATGCCGGCGTTCAAAAACTGCGATGTACGCACAACATACCTGCAGCGTGTTTTGCCACGGTTCGTGCGTTACAAACATGTCTTGTGGCCGGTACTTCGACCGTTCGCCTTTCGCAAGCTAGATTTGTCTGAATTTGATATCATTCTCTCGATTACTAGCGCCGAGGCAAAGTCTGTTCGCAAAACCCGCCCCGATCAAATACACATCAGTTACATCCACACCCCGATTCGCTATTACTGGAGTCATTATAAAGAGTTTAAAAATGAGTTTAGCTTTGGCGAATTAACGTGGCTCATTCGTCCCTTCATCCCACTATTCGTACGTTGGATGCGCAAACTGGATCTAGAATCGATTCCCGGTATCGACACCCTTATTGCCAACTCTACCG
>JALRDA010000061.1 GCA_023257145.1 Candidatus Saccharimonadia bacterium
AAGGGGAGCGCGAGTTGGCTTCGGGCAACAAGCTGCTGGGTGAATTCAATCTTGAAGGCATTCCGCCCGCTGGACGTGGTGTACCGCAAATTGAAGTGACTTTTGACATCGATGCCAACGGTATCTTGCACGTCAACGCCAAAGACAAGGGTACAGGCAAAGAGCAGAAAATTACTATTTCTGACAGTGGCAACCTTTCAAAGGAAGATATTGAAAAGGCTGCTAAAGAAGCAGAAGCTCACGCCGATGAAGACAAGAAGAAGCGTGAAGCAGTTGATGCTCGTAACACGCTAGAAAATGCAATCTACCAGGCAGAGAAAATGCCGAATGAGTACAAAGACAAGATCAGCGATGAGGATAAAAAGGTCATTGCTGACGCTGTCGAAGAAGCTAAAAAGCACAAAGACTCTAATGACAAAGAAGAGCTTGAAGCTGCAGGCAAGGAACTACTTGATAAGATCCAAACCATTGGCGCTAAATTGTATGAAGCTGCCGCTGCCGAAGAGGCGCCAGCAGCTGACGATTCTGACGCGAAAAGTGACGACAAAAAAGACGAACCTGTTGAAGGTGAAGTCGTCGACGATAAAGACAAGAAGTAGCACCGCTTAAATATGACGAACCCCGCACCAGTATATCGGTGCGGGGTTTTGTGTCAGCTACGGAATCGATCGACGTGCTCGGAGGGGACCTCAAATATCAACGTGCCCTTGCGAGTGTTGGCATTATAGAAGCCGCCTTCTTGGACTTGTACATGCTTCGGTAGGCTGGTGTTTACCCAGAGGATAAACATTCCAGGCGTCCCGCTTTCATAGCGAAGGCCAATAACGGTGGCGGATATTTTTCGCTGTGTAAGCTTCCCTCTAAGGCGACTGTCGCGTGGGGTGAGCGTGAGCTCAACTTCCACCGTGACGTCCTTAGTAAAGGCGTACTTGTATGAATCAATGATTCGATCAGCGGCTGGTCCGTCGAGAATTTCGTACTGAACTTTGGTGGTGGTCATCCGACTCACCTTTCTACGATACCGATCAGCCCTCGGTATAACGGGCGTCGTTCGATCATTTGATCGACCACCTAGCATCCACTAGGAATTTAAAATATTATAACAAATATTAAATAATTTGTCAATATTAAACTTTATACAGTCGGAAATACAAAAAGGAAGTTATTCTATTAGGAAAAACATAAGCATAATTACGCGTTCGTGCTATGATAATTCCTAATACATGAGCGAAGACAGTAAGATATTTGAACATCAAATCAAAGAATTTTTAGCGTTGTTTGGCGGTGATTCCCTACGGGCAGTACGAGCCGTGCATGCATACTCAAATAACGGTCGGCAGCACCCTGTCAAAAAAGTCGTCACCCCGGAGGGTCCTGTCGTTGTCGACTTGTTGGACGTAAAGAAAACGTACAAGATAGGTCGCCAAAAAATCGATGCATTAAACGGCGTATCCTTGCAGGTGCGTCAGGGTGAATTCATCGCTTTGACTGGGACGAGCGGTAGTGGAAAAAGCACACTGCTACAGATTATCGGTGGGCTAGATAAACCGACCGAAGGTGTCGTGATTGTCGATGGGTCTGATTTGAAGAAAATGCGTGACGGCAAGCTATCTCGGTTTCGCAATCAAACAATCGGCTTTGTTTTTCAGTTCTTTTATTTACAGCCATTCCTGCGCGTCGGTACAAATCTAGAAGTGCCAGGAATGTTTGCTAGGACAAAGCGGGCTGCACGAAAACACGATGCACGTGAACTAGCGGAGTCTGTCGGCATTGAAGATCGGTTAATGCACCTACCTCGCGAGTTATCCGGTGGACAGATGCAGCGTGCGGCCGTCGCCAGGGCGCTATTGAATCATCCAAAAATATTGCTTGCAGACGAGCCAACCGGCAACCTTGATAGTGCAAATAGCAAAGCGATTATAGATTTGTTCCGATCAATTCGCGAGAAGTATGGCACGACAATTATTATCGTGACGCACGACGCGGCAATTGCCGCCCAAGCCGATCGCGAAGTACGGCTGAAGGATGGAGTGATTATATGATTAGGTTGAGTGATGCGACAGTTTTGGCATTTACAAAGTTACGGACTCGAAAAATCAGGACGATCGTGACGATCATAACGGCGAGTTTGTTATTCGGTGGACTTGTTTCGGCGGCATTGATTATTGGCGGTGTCGTGGATAGTGCCAAGCGGTTTACGGCAGGTAGTCTGTCCGAGCGCTACATCACAAACGTACAGTTCTTTAATACGAACGATGCATTTAGTGGCTCGCTAACTCCAGAGCTTGAAGCGAGGGCAAATGAAATACACAAGACACTAGTTGCCGACAAGACCCGTGAGGCGAAACGACTGGGTATTCCATACGACCCATCATCTGATGCAAAGCCAATTACGAAAGATCAGAGCAATGTAAGTTACCTTGACTATACGTCGCCAGCAGCACAACAGGCAGCGCGCGAATATGCGGCGACGCTTCCGACGCAGTTTGATAGGGTTAAGGAATCTGCCAAGTCATTCAATCCCACGGCGTTTTATGAGATGAAGGCCAGTGCACAGTTGTCTGGTCAGATGACAATGATGAAAGACGGTATCGAAGACGATCAGGCACCTGATCAATCGCGGATGTATTCGATGACTCCAGACTTGAGCGCCGGCTGGTCGTATTTAGACGCATCAATCACAAAGCAATTTTTACTTGACCAAACTACGCTCGATGCCCAGAAAAACCTGCAGTATATCCCGATAATTGCTCCGTATTCAAAAGTTGAGGCCGCACTAAAGCTGAAGAAACTTCCAAAAACTGCTACCTCGCAGGAACGTTTGGATCGCATCGCAAAAGTCAGGAAAGAAGCGGCAACGGCAACATTTACACTTTGTTATCGCAACGAGGCATCCAAGTACCAAATAGGTGAAGCGAGAAGAATAGCGAAGGAAATTGAGCGAAATAAAGCGAATAAGGAATATCAAAAGCCTTCGCTAATATACGGACTTCCTTCTTCTGAGTCGTGTGGCCCTGCAACTATTATTAGCGATACGCG
>JALRDA010000110.1 GCA_023257145.1 Candidatus Saccharimonadia bacterium
ATCGCGCTGAGATCATCAACGCTTTTCGGACTGACAATGACGCGGACTTCGCGTCCAGCGCTAATTGCATAGGCTTTATCAATACCCTTGAAGCTCATCGCAACGTTCTCCAAATCACGCATACGTTCGCTAAAGTTCTCTGCGCTAATGTTACGTGCACCAGGCCGTGCAGCTGAAAGCGCATCACACACGCGAACAATGAGCGCCTCTGGCGTGGTTGCATCAATATCATCATGATGCGCACGAATCGCGTGAACAATTCGCTCATCCATACCGTACTTACTCGCCAGCTCGGCACCAATGTGGTGATGCTTGCCCTCAATTTTATGTGTCACCGCCTTGCCGACATCATGAAGTAATGTGGCAATCTTGGTAATGCGAACATCGGCACCGATCTCTTCGGCAATCAAGCCTGCCATATGTGCCATTTCGGTACTATGCATAAGGACATTTTGACCATAACTAGTACGGAACTTTAATTCACCGAGCAAACGTAGCATTTCTTTTGGAATACCAACAACACCAACTTCACGAGCCGCATCTTCACCTGCACGGGCGATTTGTTTTTCAATCTCTTTTTCCGCTTTTGCAACGACCTCTTCAATACGGGCTGGATGAATACGGCCATCTTTCATCAGCATCTCCAAGGATACGCGCGCAATCTGACGACGAATTGGATCAAACGAGCTAAGGATGATCATGCCAGGTGTATCATCAACTAGAATGTCCACCCCAGTCGCTCGCTGAAGCGCTTGGATGTTACGTCCTTCTTTACCGATGATGCGACCCTTCATTTCATCGTCGGTCAATTTAATTGCAGTAACTGTTCGCTCAGCTGTCACCTCACTTGACATGCGCTCCATCGCGCTGACAAGTATCGTTTGCGCCCGCTCTTCTGCGTCTTCCATGGCATCATGCTGCAACTTGTTCACTAGTCCGACAAGATCATGCTTGATGTCACTTTCCGTCATTTGCATTAATTTATCAGCGGCTTCGGCTTTTTTAAGTCCCGCAATTTTCTCAAGTTTTTCTTGCTGTTTAGTGCGAATTGTACGAATCTCGGCTTTTAATTCTTCGACTTCGTCCTCTTGTGCGCGTAGCTTATCGGCTCGTTTTTCAAGCTGATCTAATTTACTATCAAGCAGCGACTCACGATCAGCCAGCCGATTTTCTGTCTTCTTCCATTCACGGCGACGGTCATTCTCTAGCTGTAATGCTTCATCTTTTGCCTGAAGTACAATATCACTTGCCTTTATTTTTGCCTGAGCAATTTCTTTTTCAGCCTGACTCTTCCCGCTCGCGACTCGTCGTTTTTCATAAACAACCGTTCCACCGACGCCAAGAATAGCCCCAAGAATTGCGGCAATTAAACCCTCTATCATAATTGTTCCTTTCTCTCAGCAGCCCTGTTACTAACCAAATTGTCTATATCAAATAAAAAATATCAAGCCTTGAATAGGACGGCACTGGAGGTATTTCAAAAGTTTCATCAAAAGTCTAAAAGACTACTTTTATTGTAGCGCTTTTTACATGAATCGGGCAAGTTATTTGCGTGGCGTCGTAATATGCGCTTCGCTGCCGTAAAACGGAAGGACAATCTGGTCATTTTCACCTGCGTTTAGACGCTGCAGTGCTTGTTGCTGCCAATCGTCACCTTGCGCACCGACTATGGGAATACGCTGACTATCGGCTATCGTATTGAGCACCGTCAGACCGATACGCAGTCCCGTAAAACTTCCGGGACCCTGGTATACACCAATTCCCGTGATGTCAGCAAACGCCTTGGACTGTTCCTGTAACTTGCTTTGAAGATATCCAAGCAACCCCTTCGCGAGCGTTCGGTCCGCCTGCCATTCGTGCACCACCTGCGATTCACCCTCAACCAAGATTAGTCGACATACTGGCGTCGATGTATCAAGTAAAAGTATCATGCTAATCCCTCCAAAATACGACGGCTAGTGTCACCGCCCGCCGCAATCGTCACTATTCGCTCGGACTCACTCGGCGAGACAATTGAGATGGTTAATCGATCACTCGGCAATACCCCGTCGACAATGTCAGCCCATTCGATAATCGTCACTGTCGTCGCATTGTGAATGGTTTCATTTAGTTCATCTGCCATAATACCCGCATCCTGCAACCGGTAAAAATCATAGTGTACCAAACGAAGGTCATTTGGCGCATCGTAGACACGACTAATCGTGAAGCTCGGACTTTGAACGGTCTCGCTAATTCCTAGCCCTTCGGCAATGCCTTTAGTTAACGTCGTTTTTCCAGCACCTACATCCCCGATCAACTCGATCACCTCCCCACCTTTGAGGGCGCGCGCGATCTGCACGCCAAGTAGGCGCATATCTGCTTCAGATGTAACATGATGGTTCATTGCTACTATTATACGCTATGCGTCGTGTTCAACACAGTGCTCGCCCTTGGGGTGAGAGTAGAATGTCGTCGACTTACTTGCGCCGAGCGACAGCGCCGCAGAATCATATAGATCTGATTTTGTGGAAGCGTCAGTTAGAAATGTCGCACAGAGTTTGTATCCTACTTTCACAGGTGGTAGCGTCGAATCACTGTTCATCACAGTATCGTATAAACTATCGGAGTCCATCTTTGTGAAATCGAGATACGACGACTGATACGTGTCGCGCGATTTAATTTGAGAATATTTGTAGTTCCCTAAACGACTCTTCAGCTTACTGTCATCGATTGTCAAGATATCCAAATGCTCGGGGTATGATTCGTTTTTTAAATTGTAGCTCATAAGTTTTGATTCGATTGTCGACAGATCAGATAGGGTACGGTTATCAATCACTGCATTTCGTCCTGCAGCAAGAAGAAAAACTGCCGCGAGTACACTCAGTACGACCGCCCCGACCGCAATGACAATTCCAGCTACACCATTCTTGCCTTCCAAATGCACAGCAGACTGGTGTTTCATCACACCAACAATCCATCCAATCACAAGGACACTACCAGCAATCTGCACAGCAATATCCCTAGCGTCGATCTCTGCAGCCGCAAGCGTCCCATTTAATAATGTAAACACGAGGCTTGCAACCAGATATACGCCGCCGATCAAAAGTAGCGCTGTAAAGATTGAACGTGCCATTTCAGCCACATTCAATTCACGCTCCGACGGCAGATTGGCCGCGATAGATTTTGCAGTGGCGCGCGAAAGCAACAAATACACACCCGTGAAAGTCAGCGCGCAGGCAACAAGCCAAACATGCCAAGTACTGACAATGGTTGACGTATCAAACATTCCGCCGATGCGCACACCTTCGGGACGATTAATAAAGTAGTCAAGTAAGGTAAAACTCAACGCAGATAGCGCTGATACAGCCGTTAAACCCGCCAGTAAAGAGGCGATGTATTTCATCGCGAAGCCGCTTCCCTGAGTAGTGACAGTTGAAAGTGTCGGTGACGTCACCGCGACTGGCGACGTCGTCGCTGCTGCCAGTGTCGGTGGCGTAACTTGTGACTGCGGTGCGTCTGCTATTTCGCGGCGATCAGTCTGCGTCTGCTGCTCAATCTCAAACGCGGGCATCGGATTGTTGTCGTAGTTTGGTGAATCTGTTGTCGTGTCGCTGGCAAACTGCTCAGGAGTGTTTTGATCGGGATGATTCGGTGCGCCGTCCGGCCGTACGTCGGGGTTAAGCGGCGATATTGTGTTCATGGAAAACTCTCCTCGGGGTAAATCTTTTTTCATAGGATATAGTAAAAGACCGCATATTACTAGCGCTTTTCTGTGAGCTCGCGTACAATAAGGCACAAGCAGTATGCGTATTTCAGATGTTACGATCGAAAAGTTGCTCGAGCGCAGTGGTGTGGCTACTAAAGAGCAGATTGACGCCTTGAAAGAAGAAGGTGCGCGTTCAAGGCGCCCGCTTCAAGACATCGTTATTCACAACGAATTAATGGACCAGAAATCACTTGTCGAAGCGTTTGCCAACTACACAAGCATCCCTTTTATCGAAATCGATCCGAAAAACATTGACGCAGACGTACTAAAAAGAATTCCTGAGCGCATTGCCCGCCAATATAACGCCATTCTCTTTCAGATTGACGATGACGGCACGATGCACTTGGCCATGGATGACCCGGACGACGTTCAGGCGGTCAGCTTTATTCAAAAAGAAATTGGCGAGAACACCAAGATCTATATTGCGACACATGAAAATATCCTCCTCTGCCTTGAAGGCTACCGCGGCGACGTCAATCAAGAGTTAAACGAAGTTATTGATATACAGCGCGCCGACCAAGAAGCGGCCGAGCAAGCATCAACCGAGTCTGACATTGCCGAAGATTCACCGATCGCTCAAACAATTAACCTTTTGCTAGAATACGCCATTCGCTCAAGTGCCAGCGATATTCACATTGAACCACGCGAGGATTTCGTCCAGATTCGCTATCGTATTGATGGCGTCCTAAAAGAAGTTAACCGCCTACCACGAAATGTTATTGGCGCCCTAACGAGCCGTATTAAAATTCTTTCTAATCTAAAAATCGATGAACGACGCGTCCCGCAAGACGGCCGCTTCAAGATTAAAGTTGCCGGCAAGCAATACGCCCTACGTGTCAGCACCCTGCCAATTGCTGATGGCGAAAAGGTTGTTATGCGTATCCTGGACGAATCCAACCAAGCCGTCACCTTGAAAGATCTCGGTTACTGGGGCCATTCGCTCGATGTCATCAACACTGCCTTAACGGAACCGAACGGCATGGTGCTCGTTACTGGACCAACTGGCTCGGGTAAGTCTACCAGTCTGTTTAGCGTCTTAACGATGCTTAATACGCCTGATGTAAACATTTCTACCATCGAAGACCCGGTCGAGTATAAAATTCC
>JALRDA010000015.1 GCA_023257145.1 Candidatus Saccharimonadia bacterium
TCACAAGGTGGCAGTACTGCACAGGCGAGCACGAATAGCCATAACCTGCGCTATGGCGGCGTCGTAACGTTTCATGTTTATATGGCAACCGACTCTGGAGCCTCGTGTCGACAGCCGGGTAATAACCAACCCCTCCTACTACAGTACTCTCATAACGATGGCGCTAACTGGACGACATTTGCCTCATACGACAAGTCTCAGTTTGGCGGTGCCGTCACACAGGTCTCAACAGCCATCCCTACTAACGCGTATTCCACGAATGTCCGTTTTCGCTGGACTATCCCGAACGCCAGCGTAGACTCTGTATGGGCAATTGACGACGTCAAGGTCGAAGCGTTCGAACCAATTCTTACCTACACCGGCATCCACCGTGTCGTTTCCACACCTCTTCTGTCGCAACCTCAGATCGCACGCTACTCAATTATGTTCGATACCGACAGCGACGTCTTCCCGACCACATGGCTCCTAAATGGTGTCGACAACTCAATTGGTGCTAAGTGGCATTTGAATTATCGCTCAATGACAGATACGACCACTTCGTGCGTTTCACCGGCTATGACGACATGGGGGCAGAGCACCAACTTCGGTGAAGTAGTCCTGGGGCAGCCAGGAGTGTACACGCCAAAAGATAGTGCCGGCGCCAATGCAAACTGTGCTCGATTCTACTATTTTGCAGTGAACGTCGATAGTTCACGCGCCTTTGGCTACCCGGAAGACATATCCCGCGGGCCAACAATAACCGACCTCTCCCTCCAGTTCACCGCCGATCCCAGCAAGCGCCTTATGCATGGCCGCACGTTCACTGGAGGGCTACAGCAGCCAATTGACACACCATTGTATACCAATTAACATAGGCTTTTTGCTATACTTAAGCTAATGACCAACTCAGAAAAATCGTCAGCTAAGACAGTCGAGCTCCGCATCTCTATTCCTGCATGGAAACCGCCGGCACGCCTGCGTCCAATCCTATCGCGATATAATGAACTTTCTAAACGCCAAAAACTATACCTTAACAGTGGTCTTGTTGCACTACTCATCGGCAGTGCCTACGCCGCAACACATCAACAAGGGGCGATCCTCGGCGGCATTCTCGGTACCGACGCCAATGCCTCGCAGCCAGAAGTATTGCGCGCGCCAAACTACCCTACACTACTGCCTAACGGGAAAAATATTGAAGTACTCGGTGGCTGGTCTCGCGTGTCTCCGCCAAAATCCAATCCGGTCTTTGCATACGTCGACTCATTAGATGGCAGTCCAATTAATGTATCGCAGCAACCACTGCCTGAAAATTTCAAAAAAGATAGAGGCGCGCAAATTGAAAAACTTGCTACTAACTTTGGCGCTCGCGAACGAGTGACAGCTGGCGGCGCTACCGTGTTTATAGGTACATCAACAGAAGGTCCGCAGTCGGTCATATTTGAGAAAAATAACACCCTTATTCTTATAAAGTCGGCAGTTTCACACAGCGAAGATACTTGGGCCGAATATATTAATTCTCTGCGGTAACCGGCTCTTTACTTTTCGTCACGAGCATCGTGCCCTGAACAAACGCCGTCTTATCATTATGTTGACACGTTACCTTGACGGTCCGCTCTCCCTCGGGTTCATTTGCACCGACTGTCCATGCCCAGGTCACCAAGCCGAACTCATCTACCGGCTTGCGCTTCAAGCCTGAATCTTGACTCGCCTGCCCTTGGTACTCAACTGCAATAATGCAGATAGCTTCCAGGTTCGATTTAACAGTGACCGATCCGTTTTCTCCCGGGGCAATTGGCGTCGTCAGCGACTGGACTGCCGCAAAGGCTGGTGCATTCGGGTCTGGCTTGGCTCGCTGTATTGTTACCGGCTTCGGTGCTTGCGGCGCTGATAACGTAGTGGGTGCGGGCGTCTGATTTGCCGTGTGCCACGCGTAGCCCACGCCAGCACCAATAAGCAGGATCAGTAGCACAACAACACTGCTGATAGTTACCACTACTTTCTTTAGTACGGCCTTTTTTTGTACTGCCATATCAGTTACTTCTGGAAGTTAGCAATTGCCTCTGAAACACGGCCATCTGGTTTCAGGTTTTCAAAATATAAAATTTGGTCCCTATGAAAAATCATGGAATCTTCTGGACCATGAATTTCACTTCCCAGCTTAATCAGTTCCACATTTGCATCAGACTGTGATGCGGCATCCTGCGGATTTGCCGAATCATTTGCTTCGTCCGACTTTGTTTGCAAATAGTAAATAGTGTCCAGCTTGTAGTAGCCACCATGCAGGCGTTCGAGCTTACCAAAATAGGCTTGCCCATTCGTAAAGAAAACAGCCTGCTGCTTACTTTCGTCAATTTGCGCGCCGACACTGGATTGATAGACAAACCATGTACCCATTCCAAGAAGCCCTAGCGCTATTATTCCCGCCAAAATCACCCCTAAGAACTTCTTGTTCATTGCTGGCTTTTTTTCTCGAGCAGAGCCCGGCTGCTCACTACGGCGTGATTCTGTGCCGGCAGGCCGATTCCCGGTCGCGGCAGCGTGCACACGTACAGGCACGTCATTCATTTTATCTCTCCCCATTTTGCTACTGCTTTTACATCATCATAGCATATACACCTTACTAGCGACAACGCTGACGAACCTCCCGATTAGTGAAATTCTTCACAGCCGACACCAGCCTTTACCGGCTATTATTAATAGTACAAACCAATTAAGAAAAGAGGAGGTCATTATGGCTACATCAGAT
>JALRDA010000054.1 GCA_023257145.1 Candidatus Saccharimonadia bacterium
GTGGCGAACGTTCAGCCGATTGCTATGACAAAATATCTTCGCATCCCTAAAGACTAACAATTAACTAGCGAGCGTATTTACCGAACAATACCGGTTTTAAATCTTCAAAAATTTCTTCTGGGTCACGATCTGCATTGATAACCTTGGCATAATCAAGCTCATGTAAGGACTGATATGCTTTGTAGACGCGGTGTGTGTAGCTGTCGTCGCGTGACTCGATCTTGTCGGCAACTTCTTCAGTAAACCTGTAGTTTAGTCGGCGACGGCGGACTTCTTCGCTTATTGACAGGATCGCAAGAGCATCAGGGCGCATATAGCGCGGATCTAATAGTTTGTTTGATACGTCAAGAATTGTATCTTTGTCAACTCCACCGCCCGCGGATTGATAGCAGATTGTTGATTCAACGCCCCTGTCGCCAATGACTGGGCGATCTTCTTTAAGTGCAGGTAAAATGACTTCATCCCAAAGCTGACGACGGTCAGCAGTAAATAGCGCAAACTCAACTTCAGGACCCATGTTAATGCTGGCCTCTTGCAGTAGTAAGCTTCTGATATGTAATCCTAATTTTGTTCCGCCTGGCTCGCGAACAAATACTGCACCGATGCCTTTTTTCTCATTAAATTCCTCGGCCAATCTTAACTGAGTAGTTTTACCTGATCCATCAGGGCCTTCTAGCCGGGCGTATCGCCCTGACTCTATGTTTGATTCGCGGCGAGTATAGCCGCTTAGTTCGCTCATTATTTTAGCCCTTCAGGTAGACCATCGACGATTGGCGGTGCTTTTCGTACGTCTTTATAGGCGCGCGGTAACATCTGATCGGGCGACCAGGTGCGAATTAATTCTTCTAGATCATCGGTATGTTGGTACTTGCCACTCATGCCATTACGCCCGTTGCTGTAATCGCCTTCGACAGGACCTGTTTTATGGAAGATTAACTGACCAACGCGTTCTCCGACTGGTAGCACCACCGATTCGTGCATATTGAGGTTATAGATTTCTAGTGTAATGCGGTTAATATAGCCTGGGTCGATCCAGCCGGCATCAAAACAAACGGCGACACCATTGCGTCCCCAGCTGCTGCGCGATTTAACTTCGCTGGCACCACCCTGCGGGCGGATGCCGACAAATTCATGCGTGTGCGCCAAGATGCGTTCACCGGGACGCAGAACAATAATCGGATGATCTTCGGGAATGTTATCGAATAATTTGTAGCCATACTTGTCGCACCATTGCTTGTGTGGCATAGCCTCAAGCGGCCCCTTGAAGTAGCGATCAACATCTTCTTTGTCGAACGGATTATAAACCTTCGATTCTTCTTGGTACTCTTGTTTGTAGAAATAATGACCTAACGTAAAGTCGAGGCTGGCTTCACTTACATGCGCTTCGTTGTATGGCACGCTCACAATAGTGCCGTCGGCAATTGCCGCTTTTATCTCTGTATTGCTGTACACACTCATCAACTATTCTCCCTGACGTGCTCGATCGCAAAAATGGCCGAACTGATAATACTGTTATTAGTGTCCTTGAAGGTGCGCAGTTCGTCAACCGTAAACCATTTGAATGTGTTTGATTCACCCTCGCCTGGTTCGACGTGATTAGTACTGCTTTTTAGTACGTAGGAGACGTTTATATGGCGATGACCATCGATAACGTTATGTACTTCAAAGTCAAACGGTAGTGGCATTGCTTCTGCTTCGGGTGTTCGAATGAATGCATCGTTTTGAGTTTGCGTAGGCAATAGTTCAAGCGAATCCTCGTAGATACCCGCTTCTTCGCGTATTTCGGCATAAAGGGCTTCAATCGGCGTTTGATTTACCTCGATATGTCCTGACGGCGGCGTCCAGATTGGTAAATATTTATGTTTGATAAGTAATGTTTTGTTGTCATGAACAACGTATCCGCACACGGTAAAATCTAATTCACCGGCGCCCGTATGAATATGTGGCATGTTCTCACCTCCCCAGGTAGAAAATGTTTATTTTTGTTAGGTTGTGGCCATACTTTACCATACCTTATGACGCTTGTGCAAATAAATACTATAAAAATAAGTTAGCCCAATGGGCTAGCGAGGAACTGCTGTTCCATCGAGCTAACTCATCGGGCTTTGGGTTGCTTCCCTAGACGGCGATTGGTCCCTTGATCGTCGGGTGGTGCTTGTATCCGACGACCTCGAAATCCGTCACGGCGTAGTCAAAGATCGAGGCCGGCTTGCGGTTGATCTTCAGCTGCGGGTACTCGTATGGCTCACGATCGAGCTGCTTGAGTACTTGATCCATGTGGTTTTCGTAGATGTGGCAATCGCCGCCAGTCCAAACGAACTCACCTGGCTCTAGGCCGACCTGCTGTGCGAGCATGTATGTCAAAAGTGCGTAGGACGCGATATTGAACGGCACACCCAGGAACATGTCGGCGCTTCGCTGGTAGAGCTGGCATGACAACTTGCCGTCGGCGACGTAGAACTGGAAGAATGCGTGACACGGCGGCAAAGCCATGTCTTTCAGCTCGGAAACGTTCCACGCCGAGACGATGTGACGACGTGAATCCGGGTCACCTTTCAGACTTTCGACCAATTCCGCGATCTGATCGATATGCCCGCCATCCGGTGTTGGCCACGACCGCCACTGGACGCCGTAGACTGGCCCAAGTTCGCCGTCTGCGTCAGCCCACTCGTTCCAGATAGTCACGCCCTGATCGGTCATCCATTTCGTGTTCGTCTCGCCGCGGAGGAACCAAAGCAGCTCCACGGCAACCGATTTGAAATGAACGCGCTTGGTTGTGACGAGCGGAAAGCCTTCTGCCAGATCGAACCGAATCTGTCGGCCAAAGACGCTGGTTGTACCCGTGCCGGTGCGATCGGACTTGTGTGTGCCGTGCGCCAGTACGTCACGAAGTAAATCTTCGTACGGTGTTGGAATGCTCAATTGCATCCACCTCTCTTGTGCTAGGGGTAAACTATGTATGTTCACCCACCCTACTAATACTCTACGATATTTAACCTGCGATTGCCAATCTGACAAAATAACCATAAGTACTTGATTTTTATATGCATAAGTGGTATAATCTTGCCAAACAGAGTGAAATATTTCACAGCAATATAAAAGAAAGTATGGACTTAGCGATGACACCAGAGAGACAGCGTACTGAAATCGAAAATAAGCGCGAACAACTAGAGAACTCTCAGCATACACCTGAGATCGCTGCAATCGCTCGCTTTGCGCAACAGTTTGGACACGTTGTCTTGCGTCATGCGCAAAATGAAATATCTACGAATGACCATGACCGTTTTCGTGAGCTGTACATTGACAAAGTGATGAAACATGCTTTAGTCGTAGATCGCACTGCCATTGAGAGAGATTTTGATATTTGGGTTGACGCAATGTTACCAGCCGCTCAGGCGGATATATATGATGCAATTGCAGAGCAAGAATCAGGTGTTTTGCCGGCGTTCGAATCGCCTAAAAGGATGTCCGAAATGGTCGCATCTAGTGATGTCAGTCTTATGAAAGAAAACATACGCATTAACGCTGAAAATGTGCGGTTAGTCAACCTCGTTACAAGGATGAGTG
>JALRDA010000005.1 GCA_023257145.1 Candidatus Saccharimonadia bacterium
TTAACCAGCCCCTGCTTCACTCTCATGCCCAAAAACCCAGCCACATAGACGAGCAGGCCAAACTTTAATATTTCAGCTGGCTGAATACTTCCTATTGGTCCGAGATTAAACCAGCGACAGGCAGATCCACCCAATTCACACTTTGCAATCGCATCGATATGAAGGATATTCCCTGTCACAAAAAGCAGCGCACACGCCCCAAGACCAATCAGCAATATTTTTAAGGCGTAGCGACGAATGAAAGAATATGGAATCGTTGCCATGGCCACAAAGGCAGCAATAGCAAACAACAGGCTGATTCCTTGTTTGATAAAAAAGTATGTACTGGTGTAAAAATCCGTTCCATACGAATTATTCAAAACATTGGCACGCTGTGGGCCGATTGCATACATAATAATTAGCCCCAAGAGCATCAACAACCCCATATACAGAATGATTTGATAGTCTGGTCGATGACGTCGAACGACCGCCTCGCGGACGACCGTCCCAACCTTCCCCACCGAACGCCTCATATTCTGCATGATCCTAGACGTGACCTCCGGCGAGTGAAAGTAGGACACCCAAGAAGCCAGCGATACAAGCAATCACCCAGAAACGCATCGTCACTTTCGTTTCAGGCCATCCGTTTGCTTCTAGATGATGGTGAATCGGTGCCGAAATAAACACCTTACGATGAAAGAACTTTTTGCTGAGAATCTGAATCAGACTTGAACCTGCCTCTAAGACAAAGATAATACCGATTAATGGAAGAAGGAATAATGTATTCGTCATCATCGCTACAACACCTAAACTGGTACCAAAGGCAAAGCTTCCCACATCGCCCATAAAGAAACGTGCGGGATAGATATTGAACCAAAGATAACTTAGTAGTGCGCCAACGACGGTAAAACAAAAGCCCGCAAGTAGAACTTGACCTTGCAACAACCCAATCACTCCGAACGTCCCAAAGCTGATCGCAAGAAGACCTCCAGCTAGACCGTCCAGTCCGTCGCTGATATTAACCGCGTTACTTGTCGCAACAACAGCAAAGGCAAACAGAGGCACAATCAGCCAACCCAGCTCCCAGTCACCGATAAACGGCAAGTGAACAGCATCGACGCCTATATTCTGGTAAAACCACCAGCCTAGACCCAGGGCAAGTGCACTAATCATCGCGAACTTAAGTCCAGAACGCAGTCCAGCAACACCAGTTCCTTGTCCGCGAATATTAATAATATCGTCAAGCAGCCCTACTAGCCCGCCACCGATCAGCGCAGCCAACGGAAGGTACGTTTCGGCTCGATCCCAGTTAAAGGCGCCCGTAATGACCACAATCGAAATAATACCGATCAACCCGGCCATCGTAGGAATGTTACGTTTAAATTTTTCGGCATGCAACTTGGTGAACACCTCGAGCACTTCACCGGTCGTGCTGGTCATACGCTGTTTTTTCCAAAACTTATAGCGATAGGCTAAATAAGTGTAAATCGGTGTCAGCATCATCGCCAGCAAAAATGCCGCCATACTCAGTACAAACGTTCCCGTTAAATCCTGCGTCAGTATGCCATGCGTATTTGTGTCATTCATCGTTTTGTTTTAGCCTTTCGGTTGCAGTTTCATATAGTCAAGCATCCAGTTAGATATATCGGTAAAGATTGGTAATGCATCGACACTACCAGTGAGGTTCATATCTTTACCGGATACTTGCACCATTATGACATACTTCGGTCCGCTACTGCTACTGTCATTGCCACCGAACCCAAGATACGTACCGACCGTTTCATTATCGACGTACTTGCCGTCGCGAAGCGTCTGCGACGTTCCGGTCTTTCCACCGGTATAATACCCCTTTGTATCTTTACCACTATAGAAAGCTGCGCGTGCTTCATGAATCATAGCTCGCACTTTGTCCGACGCAGATGCACTAATTACATTACTTTTCGTCGGCTTGGCTGATGCACTAGTAAATTGAGTGCCGTCATCGCTCATCTTTCCGGCAATAACGGTTGGGGTATAATATGTACCACCGTTAATAATAGTGCTAAACGCCGCACACACTTGTACCATCGTCACATCCATACCCTGACCAAATGACATATTTGAATACCGAACCGCCCCACCATCCTGGTCGGTCGGAGCCACAACCGTTCCGCGAGCTTCGCCGGCCAATTCAATACCAGTTAGCTCACCCAAGCCGAACTTGTCATGGAAATAATTATAGATAGTATCGCGAGCACCCCTCGTGATATTATTGCCATCGCCTAACTTCTGAGCAATCGTTACAAACCCTGTATTCAGTGAGTAATTCAGCGCGCGCTGATAGGTAATTGAACCTGTCTGCCCTTTCGTCGCGTTTGTGATCGTACGATCGGCCACCTTGATAAAGTCAGTATTATTATAGGTCGAATCAGGCTCGACAATACCCTTATCCAGGCCTATCGCCATCGTCAGCGTCTTGATGTCAGAACCCGGTTCATATGGCACACTGATTGTCCCGTTATTAAACGCAGCAGGGTCAGTTACTTCGTTAAGTTTCGCCGGGTTGTAGGTTGGTAGATTTGCCATAGCCATCACCTTGCCTGACTGCGGATCCATTACCATCACACTCCCCTCTTTTGCGCCCGATTTTGCCATACCTTCGGCAAGTGCTTTTTCGCTATATGACTGTATGTTGCGATCGATCGTCATAACGACATTCTCACCATTTTGCGCTGGCGTATTAACATTATTCTTTCCGATAGTGAGCGGTACGTCGCGCACGTCAGCAACTGTTTGTAATAAGCCGTCTTTACCATTCAATCGATCGTTTAAGGCACTCTCAATTCCATACTGCCCTTTGCCCTCAAAGTTCACAAATCCAAGCGTCTGTGCGGCCAGTGAGCCTTCTGGATAAACACGCTGCGTCTCGCGCTGAAAGCCAAGACCACTCAACTTTTTCTCTTTCAGCATCTCTGCCTGCTTTAATGAAACCTTTGTCGCCAGGATCTGATAACGCGATTCCTTTTTAGCCAAAAGCTTGTCTAGATTCGCACGCGCATTACCGCCGGCAATCTCTTGAATTGCGTCAATAATGGGCTGTGGTTTTTTGATAATTTTCGGATCGGCAAAGACAGTATACACAGTTTCATTCATGACGACCTTTACCGGCTTTCCGGCATCCATAGCATAAATCTGTCCGCGTTCCGCTGGAATAACAAGTTGGCGCAGCTGCTCTTCCTGCGCGGCGGCGACATAAAATTCATGTCGAATCACCTGCAAATAAAAAAGCCGCACAATGAATACAGCCATGATAATCAACACTATCACAGCCAGTAGTCGTGGGCGGCTTCCTTTTGCTAAATCTAATTGCATATTTTATTCGCTAACGTAGTTTGTCGAGACTGGCTTGTCCATAGATTTGGCCACGTTACTATTCTTGATATTCTCAAGTGCAGTAAGTCGCGCATTTTCAATCTCTAGGTCTGCTTGCTTTGTCGTCAAATCAGCGATCTTCGTATCAATCTCCTGCGCCTGATAGTCATAGCTAGTCGCACGAGTTGCCTGCGTTAAGTATATCAAGCCGAGCACGGTAATCATAAGGGCGACAAGCACCGTATGAGTCACTGGGCCGAGTTTGACGTTCGAAGTGTAGCGTGTCGTATTCTGGTTTCGACTCCAGTTGCTTGCACGTCGAGAACTAAACTGTGTGGTTCGTTGGTAAGACATATTATATTTTTATTTCTGTTATTTTTGTTTGTTGTAATCTTGACGGCATGTCCGCCTTTTATAGCGGACATGCCCAATTTATTTATTTAAAACGTACAGTAACTTGAGTTTCTACTGATGCGTTTTGTACTGGGATGTGAATTGGCATTATTTTGTGCCCTTTCGTTTTTTGTTTTATTTTTTCACTGCCCCACGAAGTTTTGCACTACGTGAACGCGGATTGTGAACATCGTAAATGTCTCCTGCGAGCGGCTTTTTGGTCGTTAACTGCAGTTCGGCCTCGTATCCAGCATTCTTCTGTTCGTTGAAATACTGTTTCACGATCCGATCCTCCAGACTATGGAAGCTGATAATACCAACCCTCCCCCCTGACTTTAATAGTTTTGGGATCAGTGGCATTAGTTCTTCAACTTGCCGTAGTTCTTGATTGACCGCAATGCGGAGCGCTTGGAATGTTCGCGTCGCTGGGTGGATTTTCTTCCACTTGCCTACGTGAACACTAACAACAAGATCGGCGAGTTGTTTGGTTGTCCGAATTGGTCGGTTAGTCACAATTGCATCAGCAATGCGCCGCGCAAACCCAGTCGGTTCCTCACCATAGGTTTTAATGATACGGATAAGCTCGTCTTTTGATGCCCGATTCACCAGCGTTTCAGCTGATATGTCCTGGCGACGATCCATCCGCATATCAAGCGGACCATCATGTGTAAAGGAAAACCCTCGTTCGCTCTTGTCGAGCTGTGGTGATGACACCCCCAAATCAACAAGAACGATATCAAATTGCCTACCCTCTTCAACCAGGCTGCGAGCAGCACTGACGAAATCGGTATGCAATAAAGTAACCCCTGCGTTCGTAAACTCGCCAAGTTCTGCAATTGCAAAACTGTCGCGGTCAACTAATACAGAAGCCTCGTAGTTTTTGGTTTTTTCTAGTACACGTCGTGCATGACCACCATATCCCGCCGTGAGATCGAGATAATTCTCTCCCTCAATAGGATGTAGCAAATCAAGTGTCGCGTCTAGTAAAACCGGAACATGTTGTGGTGGATGTTCTTTAATACTCATAAACTACCCTTTACTATACCATAAAGTGTAGTTTACTCGAGATCACCTAACTGGCAGCAGAGCTTTTTTGTGTTTGTTGTGTTGTGTTTGTTTTTGTATATAAGTGGTTGAACGAAGTCGGCAGCGCCAGAGGCAACTTATAATCCTATTCGTCCAATTGAGAGACTTATGTGTGAGGTGGAGTTTTTTGGGAGGTGTTGTGTTTAAGGAAGGTGCGTCGGTATTTTTTTAGTGGTACCGTAGGTCCACTTGCTCTACTACCAGATAGTTGATCTCGAGAGTGTATCTTTTACTATCTGATGCGAATTGTTAAAGTACTGCAGGATAACTTCCCTATACGTCAGCGGTTGCCGGTAAAATGCGCCAATATGCGCCGGCTCGGACAGCGATCAATTCTCGGTCGATTCCAGCATATTCAAGCAGGTGTTGCTCGATAGTAACGCGACCTTGTTTTTGGTCGAGTTCTACACTGGTCTTTCCTCGACGGAAACGAACATTTAAATCTGCAACCTTCTCATCGAGAATGCTACCATCTAAAGCCGGTTCCACTTCTTTGTTCCACACGTTTTGTGGGTACATATGAAGATATTGACCAAAGCCTCTAGTCAGTACGACGCCGCTAGCGAATTCATTTCGAAGTTCTGTCGGTATTGTTAACCGACGCTTGTCGTCAAGCTTTCTTTCGAAATAGTCCATCGCTGGCACTGTCCCCTGCCTTGTAGGCTTTTACGTTATGGGTTGTTTTTTAATTAGTGGTTTGGTGTTTATTTTTCTGTGGTGTTACCCACTTCTTTCCACTGGCTTTACTATAATACCCACAGTTACCCACGACAAGCCCTATTTTTACTATTATTTGTGCGCCGCCTAACTTTTATCCACAGTATAGTGGATAACTGCCCTACTTTACGGGGGTGCAGAAAAATACCACACAGGTGGTCTGTGTGGTATTTTTAGCTATAGAATAGTGTTGTTTAACGTGCGAACAGTAAACTTGCGATTTGCGCATCGTACTGCGTTGTTACCTGCAAGGCAACCCAAGTCGTAAAAACAATCAGATTGGCAATCAGTGAGATAATTAGAACTGAATGTTTTAAATCTTGGTTCACGTACTGACCTGCGAGCGTTGATTGCACTTCTTCTATTACGGTACTTGTCTTTTTTGTGTTTTCTTTCATGATATATTCATATTAGCATAATGGTTACGCTTTGTCAATAACCTATTCCAGTATGCATAACTTCGGCTTATTTAGCCGAATGATATACATCGATAATCGCTCGAGCGACAGCGTCTGCGTCGTGACGAATCAACGACCGCGTCACCGGCAAGACGTCAGCAGCTCCGTGACCATCAGCAATCATACCTAGAAAGTTGCCACCAACGGCCGTGTAACGCTTCTTATTCAATGCATCGTGATCTATCTCAACCAAGTACGCATGCTCTTCTTCATAACGTCGTGCGAGTTCGTCTGTCGGGACTTGCTGATTATATAAAACATAATCTAGCGCATCGCCGCCAATAAACCGCTCAATCTCGGCCGCATGGTCTGAGACACAAAACCCTGCCGTCTGCCCCTGCTTTGTAACGAGGTTAGAAACATACATTATCGTGGCGTCTGTTTTTTGCAACGCCTCGCCGACCCCGTCGATAACCAACAGCGGGCCAAGAGATGTATACAGATCGCCCGGCGCAATGACTACTAAATCCGCTTTTTCTATTGCTGCAAGAGCGGTTGGGTTCGCTTTTGCCGCCGGCACCAACGATAAATCAGCGCGCCGAGGATCATATTTAAAAAAGTCAGCGTCAATTACACGCTCACCATGTAAGATCGTACTAACTTCGGGCCACTCCATCTTTAGGCGAACATTATCAAGCGTCGCGGGAATCACGACTCCATTAACGCGCAGGATCTCAGAAGCAGTTTCAACGGCCTCTGTAAAATTACCTGTCATTTTCTCAAGAGCAGTTAAAAGCAAGTTGCCAAATGCATGACCCTGAAAAGTCCCTTCGTCGAAACGGTAATTAAACAAATCGCGAATTTTCGGCGAATCACTCAACGCCACCAGACACTGACGAACATCACCAGGCGGCAACGCACCCAATTCGTCACGTAGGACGCCCGTACTACCCCCATCATCAACCATATTGACGACAGCCGCTAATTGGCGAGTGTGATTCTTGAGCGCCGACAAGAGCGTAAAACTCCCCGTTCCTCCACCAATGACGGCTATTTTAATTTCATTCGGCGTAAACGGGTCGTCCATAATTATTGTTCCCTTAAATGTTTAATAATTTTCCCAAACCACAGTGCACTCGGTCGCAGCGTACGCTGCTGCGTTTTTCGGTCAACCGATACTAGCCCAAATTGCGGCCAAAATCCTTTATCCCATTCAAAGTTATCCAAAAGACTCCAGTGTAAATACCCCTCTAGCTTGACACCGTTCTGAACCGCCTTGTGCATCGCCAAAAGCGTCTGAGTAATCCACCACTGTCGCTCAGCGTCCTGGCCGTCAGCCAGTCCGTTCTCTGTGATGATAATTGGTAGGTCGTACTTTTCGTGCAGGCGCTCTAACGCAAACTGTAAATTCTCGGGGCTCATATCCCACCCAAGGTCACTAACCTTCTTGTCAGGGTTATGTACTCGATACCCATACACGCGGTCACTAAAGTAATAATTCACACCTAGCCAGTCACACTGTTTGATAACCTTACGTAGGAAATAGTCATCACGTAGATACTGCAAAACATTTGCAGTAAGCCGACTAAGCCAAGCGTCATCGCCCGCATAAATATAGCTTGTATTTTTAGCAATCGATACTTTATAGCGGCGGTTAATAGCATGGATCTTTTTTGCCGCCTGGTTATGTGCATACGCAAGGTTATTTGTCACACGCCATGTCAACCATTTACTCGTTTTGTTCGGCGGCCAATGCCCTGCAAGGTAGCTTGCGGCGACGTAAACTTCAGGCTCGTTTAGTGTCACGATATAGCGCACATTAACACCCAGTTCACGGATAATCTTTTCAGCAAAACGCGTAAAATACCTGACGTTCTGTCGCCTCTCAAACCCACCAAGTTCCGCGAACCATACCGGCAGCGTAAAGTGGAATAGTGTCACAACGGGTTCAATGTTGCGCCGTTTGAGTTTCTCGATATACCGCTTGTAATACTCGATCTCCTTCGCGTCCCACACACCCTCCTTTGGCTCGACGCGCGACCACTCAATACTGAATCGAAAAGCATTCATATGCATCTTTTTGAGTAGATCAAAATCCTGCTCGTGCATCGTATAGTGATCGACCGCGCTTGCAGAGACATAGTTGTGCGGATCTTTGGCCTGTTGTTTTATATCATTCCAGTTTTCAAGGTCACCGTATTGATACGAGGCCTGTGTCGCGAGCGATTTAGTATGCTCTAATTCCCAGACAGTCCATTGGTTATGCGTATTGCCCTCTACTTGGTGTGCCGCCGTTGCCGCGCCCCATAGGAAATGTTTCGGAAATTGTAGATTAGATTTTGATTGTTTCACTTGGTCTATTATACGACAGTTCTGGTAGCTGTTCGTTTCAAAACATATTTAATTATTTCGGGGACAAATCGGTGATATATGTCGCTACCTACTCATAATAATCTGCAGCACGTATCCGAGCATCCACAAGATAATCGCTACGATAATATACCATGGCACCTCCTGGCGTAACCGCCTGCCGGGCTCTGCAACAATATCCTTACTCCGATCCCCGATATTTTCATCAGCGTAAAAATCAGTTCGAGATATCGTCTTTTCACCTACCGTGCTAATAATGGCAGATAGTCGCTGCCAAGTATCCTGACTGGCAAGGTTAAATTTCTTCCCGTACACGAATAGCTGATCATCAATAACTTCGACGTCGAACTCCGCCGCCTCATCAATTAATAGTGCCATTAAATCTGGCGTAAAGATATAGAATGCATCACGCTCGTATTCTTTTGGCGCGTAAAGTGTAAAATACTTGTCAAAGTCTCCCTCCAATGAAAGCGTTTGATTGTGATTTATGGCAACCGGCAGATTAGACATGTTCACGCCGAAGATATTCATGTTATTCGACTTTGCATCAAGTAGCATGTGCGCCACGTGACGCTCGAGCGCAATCCTGATATACCCATACTGATACGTCGTACTCGATTTGCCGTGCCGGACAGTGTATCGATAATTGCCTATTTCAAACTCGTCCGCCAGAAAGCGTTCAAATAGTCGTCGCTGGCTACCAGTATTGAATATAATACCCGAAAAATGAGGAGCCACCTCAGCTGGAAGATATTGTAAATTATTATCATCGGCGAACTGTCCGAAGCGAATACGCCGTTCGGTACTCTTGTCCTGCAATAGACACCCGATCCACCATACCAGTAGCCCAACAAGCAATGCGCCACTAATGTTCCATAAAAAGACTACAGGCAATAATTCTAATGCAGGCTCGATCGCCCAAACTCGCAGCGCGGCAAAGACTGTCGATACTATCACCACTACCCATAGCCATCCACGACGCCCAAGGTAACTAGACTGATTTGCCCGCTGATAGCTACGTAGTTGCTGCTTGGTAACAGCCATCTCTAACGCGTGGTATGTCTTCATGCGCAACATGCTTAGATTTGCACTTCCTCGCCGAAATGTTTTTGTAATCGCATCGTGATACTCCCCTCATGTCGACCGAGTTTTTTGCTCAGTTCGCTTAGTGGTACGCCGTTTTGAAAGTCCTGTTTGAGCTGCTCATCATCGCTTTGTTGCCATGGACGGTATGCGTTAGGATAGGTTTCTCGCATCTTCGCAATTTTGTCAGACCAACCCGATGCTTGCTTTTCCTTTTTAGGTGGTGCCGTTTTTCGTTTCTCTGCTTGTTCAGCAAGATGGGCAAACTTTTCACCGTCGCGTACCGCTCGACTACGCAGTGAACCATCAATATTTTGAGCATCTTCGCTGACCTGTAGCGCCATTCTGTTTATGCCATGTAAATATAGATTGTTCAAATTTTTTACTCGACTTAACGCCACATAGCCCATACCCTCGACAAATGCCTTGCGCAGATCAATCCGCGCCGCGTCCAGTGTCATGCCTTGGGATTTGTGCACAGTGATCGCCCACGCCAGGCGTAGCGGAATCTGAGAAATACTTGCCCGTTTCTTGTCTCCATCACGCAATTCCCAGGTGTCGGGCTGCATCGTTACCATACGACCGTTACTGAACTCAACGATCGGGTACTCAGTCGCTGGATCAAAATCTGTCACCGTACCGATACTGCCATTTGCATAGCGACGGTCTGTTGCATTTTTAACTGCCATAACCAGCGCGCCTTTTTTGAGACGGAGCGTTGCTGGCGCCAGAACGGACCGTTGCAAATTCTCGACGTAGTTTTCGGCGCCGGTTGTCGTCTGTGTATAAAATAATTCGTCACCGCCCAGCTCTGCCAGTTTCACTTCATTAAGTTTGTCGACATCTATATTGACTGTATGCAGCTCAGTCAACACCATGTCATCAGGAGGTGTTTGTTCTACCCTTGCGAGTAATTGCTCGGCATGGTGGCGACGAATTTCACCTGCACGAAGTGCGTTTAGAATATCGAGTAATTCTTGATCGTCTTGACGATGTTGCTCCTGCAGGTAGCAGACAGTCGGATCAAGCTCTTCCCATACCTTACTATGCACCACAAAGCCCCCTGCCCTGCTGTCACCACGATTAATTGGGGGTAGCTGAAAAAAGTCTCCACTCATAATCACCTGAATGCCACCAAATGGAACGTCTTTACGTCGAACTAATCGACATGCCTCGTCGACCATGTCCAAGCGAAAATCATGTAGCATGGAAATCTCATCAATGATCAACACGTCTGTTTTTTCAATAATTTCACGTCGTCCCTTGGCAACATGATCAGCAAAACCTTGCGGCAATTGATCTGAAACGCCAATCCCCGACCAGCTATGTATAGTCGTGCCGCCAAGATGCGTGGCAGCTAGGCCGGTTGTTGCCGTCACCGAGACGTGTTTACCGTCGACTTTGGCGAGCTTAATAAATTGATTCAACACAAAGGTCTTCCCGGCACCCGCCGGCCCAGTAAGTAGTACGCTTTCTCCCGAAAGCATAATTTCTAATGCTAACCCCTGATTCATTATCTTTATTATAACACCGTATGCCTGTAGCTTTCACACAGAAGATAGTATAATTATTTGAATGAATAAAAAAGCTTATGGCTTCACTATTGTCGAATTACTGATTGTTATTGTCGTCATCGGCGTTCTGGCAAGTATTAGCATAGTCGCCTATAG
>JALRDA010000034.1 GCA_023257145.1 Candidatus Saccharimonadia bacterium
GGGCAATGAAAGCACTTCTCGGTACCAAAATTGGTATGACCCAAATCATCGGTGAGGATGGACGCGCAGTTCCTGTGACGCTCATTCAAGCCGGCCCCGTGACTGTGACTCAGGTCAAGTCTGTCGAAATCGACGGCTACAACGCAGTCCAGGTGGCATATGGTGAGGGTAAGAACCTGAGCAAGGCCGTAGCAGGACATGTCAAGTCTGCTAAAGTGTCCCCGAAGAATATTCGGGAATTTCGTGTCGATGAACTTCCTTCAGATCTGAAGGTTGGCGACACGATTGACGTAAACCAGTTTGCACTCGGCGACATCGTAGATGCGACGGGTACAAGCAAAGGTAAAGGTTTTGCCGGTACGGTAAAACGACACAACTTTAATACCAGCAAGAAGACCCACGGTGGTAACGGAAACGTTCGTAAGCCGGGTTCTATTGGATCAATGTATCCACAGAAAGTCTTCAAGGGTAAGCGCATGGCTGGCCGTATGGGACACGAGCGTGTCACTGTTAAGAACTTGGAAGTAGCGTATGTTGACGCAACTACCAACCTTATCGGTCTTAAAGGCGCTGTGCCTGGCCCACGCAAAGGCCTGGTTGTAATCGGAGGCAAAGCGTAATGGCAGAATCTACAAAGACTACAGCATTACCTAAAGACGTCTTCGGCGTTGAGGTAAACAACCATGAGCTTCTAAAGCTTGCGTACGATAGCTACCTAGCTAACTCTCGCAAAGCCAGTGCAACTACCAAGCAGCGTGGTGAAGTCCGCGGTGGTGGTAAGAAGCCTTGGAAGCAAAAAGGAACCGGTCGTGCACGTTTTGGCTCGAGCCGTAACCCAATCTGGCGCGGTGGTGGTATCGTATTTGGTCCTCGTGGCAACGAAAACTACACCAAGCAGATTTCAAAGACCAGCAAACGTGTTGCTCTGAAGCAGGCGCTAACGCTTGCCAACGAAGCAAAGAAGATTGTCGTAAAAGACATCAAGACGACTGGTAAAACAAGCGAAGTCGCGAAATTCTTGGCAGACAACGGCTACAACCGCCGCGTTCTGATCGTCGTAGACGAGAAGACTCCAGAAATCGTTCGCGCAACGAATAACATTCAGAATGCTCTGCTTGTTCGCGCTACATACCTTAGCGTGTATCACATTCTTAACGCCGACCACATCGTCATGTCTACCAAATCGGTTGATATCGTCCGTGAATGGCTAGTCGGAGGAGAAGCATAATGAATATTAGCGTTATCCCACGTGTTTCTGAGAAAGCATATGCCCAGTCTCAGAACAATGTATACGTATTTAATGTTCCATTGACCGCAAACAAGCAACAAATTGTTGCAGCAGTGGAAACCCAATTTGATGTAAAAGTAACGAACATCAAGACATTGGTACAAAGTGGCAAGGCGATTCGCTTTAGCCGCGGTAAGAACCGCTACCCGGGTACGACAACCCGCAAAGATACGAAGAAAGCCTACGTAACTCTTGCAGCCGGTAACTCTATCCAGGTCTTTGATGCCGTCGCAACAGAAGAGGAGAAGAAGTAATGCCAGTAAAAGCATATAATCCTACAACTCCAGCTCGTCGCGGTATGACAACTGAAGACTACAGTGAAATTACAACTAAGAAGCCGCTAAAAAGCCTAACGAAAGCTAAAAAGCAAAATGCTGGTCGTAATAACACTGGCCGTATTACTGTTCGTCACCGTGGTGGTGGTGTTAAAAGGCACTATCGTCTGCTTAATCACAAGCTGGCGGCTGGCCTAACTGTAACGGTTGAAGAGATCGAGTACGATCCAAACCGTTCAGCTCGAATTGCTCGAGTTAAAGATCAGCACGGTCTGTACCACTACATTTTGGCTGACACCTCAATGTACAAGGGTAAGGTTATTACCAGCGGTGAAGATGCTCCAATTGAAGCTTCAAACCGTATGCCACTAAGCAAGATTCCAGTTGGTTCGCACGTTTCCCTTGGTCCTCACACATGACCTGGCTCGCACCTTCTTCGTGGTTCTCATGTCCAGTTTGGCTCGCACCAACAATTTGGTCCTCACCGACGCAATGGCTCGCACTAGCCACTTG
>JALRDA010000039.1 GCA_023257145.1 Candidatus Saccharimonadia bacterium
TGATTATCCGACTGTTACGCTTTTTAATATTTCTATGGGATTCATTAATGATAAAATTACTCACCACATACGCTCGTTGACGATTTAACGAATATTGATATGCGTGACCAATAGTACTGATTATTTTATAGAACAAGCATGTTCCATTTTTGTTCTATTCACTTTTTGTCAGTATAAGCGAGCCTGTGCGTAATTGCCCGCACGCGGGTTACTTGACGAGCGAACTCCATACACCAGTTGATGCGTTCCGGACGGTAGCGATAGATGGTGACGGGTCAGTATTGAGGATACCAAAGCTTGCACAGGCAGTGACATTTGTACTGCTTGGCACGTCTGAGATGCTGCCAGTGGTCGTGTCGTACATAAATGCATTATTGCTAGTGCTCTGGCTGACTAGGACGACGCGTGAGGCATTCTTGCAGTAGATCGCACTCTTATATGAATTACGCGAGTATTGCAGCTGTAGGTCGGTCGTCAGCTGCCCTAGATTTGGATAGGCTGCATTGTCAGACTCGTACAGTAGGATCTTTCGAGAGTTGTTGACAAGGTCGGCCTTGACTGCCGTGTCGTTTGCCCTCCCCTGAACGCCGTTAAATGAAACGATAGTGATAGCAGCCAGTATCCCAATTACCACGATGACAATCAAGAGTTCAACTATGGTAAAACCTGGTTCTGTACGTCCACTCATTATGTCTCATTTTAGCATAAACATAAGCGTATAGCCACGTAGGCTGGCGAGGTAGGTCAAGACTACTTCCCTGTTGTTTTATAGCCTGAATTATTAACGCAGTCGTAGTATTGTGTCGTCAGTAGGTGGCTTTGGTGCGGCTTTTGGTGGAGATTGTTGCTGTGTGTCGCGCTTTGGCTGCGTATCATTAGGAGTTATCTTTTGTTGAGGGTCTTGTCGATTAGACTGGCGACGTTCAGGCTTTGCCTGCTGGTCGTTTGTAGCGGTTTGTTCTGCGTTATTTTGAGCGCCTGCAGCCGATGGTTTACGGCGACGGGTTCGAGTACGTTTTTTCTTTTCTGGCGCTGGTGTGGCGGGTTCTTGTGGGCCGGATTCACTCCCCTTTTCATCCGAACTATTTATCGGCGCAGTGCCTGTGGCTTTTGAAGTAGATGATGGCGAATCTTTGGTCGCAGCCGCGACACTTTCGGTCATTTTTGCAGGATCTGTTTTAAAGACAATTTTATTAGGAGTGATGGTTTGTGTTTGGGCGTTGATCGGCCACTGTTTCGCCTGCGATGCTGACTGTTGTTTTTTGCCAAGTAGATGTTGAGGTGGTTGAATTGCAGCATCAATTTCCTGCTCCACCTCGGCGCGTGTTCGACTGTAATCGCGGCGTGTATTTGAAATAATAAGGCCGCTGTTGTCATTGTGCATTGGAGGGAGCGTTAACGTTGAAGCGCTAAATGCCGGTGATTTTTCACCTTTAATCACCATGTTAATGATGAAATTACGGTTGTGCATCTGAAGAAGGTCATTTGGTTCGAATTGCGGTTCAAACTGCTTTGACAGAATCGGTGCATCGTCTGCAGAAACACGGAAACAAATCATCGTCCCAACGTTACCAAAGACGGCATCACGGACGGTGTCGCTCATCTGTGAGATATACTGATTTGCGACGGTGAGGTTGAGGCCGTATTTACGCGCCTCGGATAAAATAGTGGCGAAGCTATCGGTTGCAAAGTTCTGGAACTCGTCAACATACAAATAGAATGGCCGACGGTCTTCGATATTAGGAATGTCAGATCGCGACATAGCCGCAAGCTGAATTTTTGTGACGAGGAACGAACCGAGGATGCCGGCATTGTCTTCACCGATAAGTCCCTTTGATAGGTTAACGATTAAAATCTTGCCCTCGTCCATGATTTCGCGAATGTTAAACGTACTCTTCGGTTGACCGATGATATTGCGAATGACTGGATTGGCGGTAAAGGCGCCAACCTTATTAAGAACCGGAGCGATCGCCTCGGCAACGAACTTGTCATTCCAGCTTGCAAATTCAACACGCCAGAACTGCATCACGACGGTATCTTTACAGTAACCTAATGTTTCTTCACGGAATTTTTTGTCGGTAAGCATGCGGGTGATATCAAGCATGGTCGTTTCCGGGCGGTCAAGAAGCGCTAAGATGGTGTAGCGAAGAATATATTCGAGGCGTGGCCCCCAGCTTTCGCCGAACATACGCTTTAGAACGCCGATGACTTCTGAGCTGATGTTCGTCTTTTGATTAGGGTTCGTGACCTCTAGTGGATTAAATCCTAGCGGGAATGCGGTATCTGCTGGGTTAAAGTAGACTACGTCTTTAAGTCGAGATTCCGGAATAAAGCGCATATTATTGACTGCGAAGTCACCGTGCGGGTCGATGATTGCATAGCCCTGCCCGTGGTAGATGTCTGACAGAGCGAACAACTCTAACGTACCTGACTTACCTGCGCCGGTCTGACCAATGATGTAGACGTGACGGCTGCGATCACCGCGCAACATTCCGAACTGATGATTCATACCGCGGAAATTGGTAAGACCAAACGCGCTGATATTCTCGTCAATTGCGTCATTGCCAGTGATGACAGGTAGCTTGGCTGGCGGTTCGGCCGTCTTATTGCTGGCCCAGACAATATTAGGCGTTTCAACGTTTGTGTGTGGCAAGTGGAATACACTGGCTACTTCTTCGATATTCAAAATAAATCCACGATCCATGAATAGCCGAGAGCGGTAATTTGCCAAGTCCTCTTTTTTGAAGCTTCCACCGGTCATACGGAATCCATTCAGATTGGTACTGTTGAACTGTTTAAAGGTGCCGACGATTGCCTGCATGCGAAGTTTTGCGTTGCTTTGGCTTTCACCTAAATATGCCAGGCGAATCTTCACCTGGTAGCCAAGCTTGGTTGCTTTTTTTTCTGCCTCAGCTAGTCGTGTTTTGTCACGATCGGATAGTTCTTTTGGAGCCGGTGCGCCACCACTACCCTGCTCTGGCGGTTTCCAGAGAGCTTCAAGAAGCATACCGAGCCACTTCAATCCCCCGCCCTCACCGCTAAAAATCGCAAATGGGTTAGTGTTGCCGTTTTTGACACTTTTAATCCAGCTATCGGATTGTTTTTGCCAAGTGTCGGCGATTGGGCGCACTAAGACTTGCACCCATAGTTCTTCGCCTGTTGATTCTAGCTTGGCGAGCGTTCCAGTGATGCCGGCCAGTGGGTCAACTTCAAAACTTTGGAATGTTTTAATTGGCAGAAACTCACTATCAGATAGTGTAATTTCAGAGGTGTAGACGACGCTGTGTTGGCGTTCGTGTGCCACATAATCCTCATCTGCTTCGTGGATTTGGACGGTCGGGTATTGTGAGTAAATTTGTCCCTCAACGAAGCTCTGCAGCGTTTTAGGTACCCAGACATAAAATCGGATTTGACCGTTGACTGACGCAATTTCGAAGCTTAGGTGTTCTTGGATGCCGCTCGTTTGTTTCAATTCTTCTTTGTCGCGCAGAATACCATGAAGGCTGGCAAAAAGCTGCTCCGCGGCAAGTTCTGACTTGTCATTAGCTTTTGGAATCTCTAAAACAAGTAGTACACTTTCGATAGATTTGACGGCTTCGGTGGTCTGATTATTGCGCCACGTAAGGTAGCCTAAGATAAGTACAGCTGGCACCCAAATGTACCATTGTAACAATAGATTAATAGCCCACAAGAGTACATCCATAACTACTGTTCATTGTCTCATCTGCACGCCCTCATTGCAAGGGTGGCTATTTAGTTGGTGTGTCCAGTGCGTAAGTGGCTTTTGCGACGCGTTTAAATTGCGATTTGCTTTGTAGATTTAGTAAAATTGTCGTTTCTTTTACTTGGCGACTTTTGAGGACGCGTTTGACAATTTCGTCACGGTGAAGTGGCTCTTTTGCGTCAGCAAGAACGTCGGTGATGATGTCGGCGACGGTTCCTTTAGAAAAACCCCAGTTGTCGAGGGCATAAATACCGCGACCGATTAGGACAAAGCGTTTGTCTTTGATAAGTTCGTTGTGGATCGCTTGAGTTGTAACATCTTTGCGCTTGAATTCACTTCCCTTAATCGACTTAGCGATATCTGAAAAGTGCATAGGCTTGCCATGTTCGGCTAAAATGACATAGATTTTATCGCGAATGTTCTTTGGATTGACTGTCGGCCATTTTGTGAGTCCCCAAAAATCTTTTAGGTTAGCAAGGCTCTTGCTGACGCTCGCAAGGGCGCGGACTTGGTCGGGGTTTTCATGCTTCAGTAGCTTATGTAAATCTTCAATCTGTAGTGGCTCGCCGTGCTTTTTGACGGTTTTAACTATCTCGTCGACATGTGATTTAATCGATTTCTCGTCGTTGTACTGCTTGATGCCGACAGCGTGATAATAGTTGTCATTTTCGCTAACGACGACAAGGTTTGGTGAAAGTTCGGCAACGAACGCAATATGTGCACGGCTTCGTGCGTCAGCTTTTGCGCCAATTAGACGATCGGTAATGTCTTGAATGCGAGCGACGCGGCCAGTTTCAGAGAGGTCACGGATAATCATGCGATCAACATCGTTAATTGCAGGGACTTTATTTTCTTCAGCGGCAATCTTGAGGCGAATAAGAATGGCTTTTTCTAGCTGGCGAACGCGTTCGCGGGTAATTCCTAGTAGTTCACCGATTTGCTCGAGGGTTTCGCGGCGATCAAAGAGGCCGAATCGTCGTGTAATAATCTCTCGTTCTCGTTCTTGTTCGATAATCTCAAGAATATCAACAACAGCTTGCTTTAGCGTCGTAGCGGTATTTGTCGGTGTCGGTTTATCCATGACGTTTCGGGTGATCCTCTCTATTTCGTCTCTATGTATTGTCGTGCGATTTGCAATTATATTGAATTATAGAACAATATTAACATAATGTCAAATAGTTTCTCTATCTAACTAATTATAGCATGAAATAGACGTGTCTAGTAAAGAGTGTCCTGAGACTTTTATAATACTTATGATGTGTCGTCGCTAGCCCTATAATAGTGTATATGTCAAGAGTATTCGTCCTCTCGGCGTAATTGTGCACAAAAGCAAAATGACACCCATTTTCAGGGGTGTCATGCATTGAGGAGACTACTTTTTTGTAGTACGGGTCGTCTTTTTAACTGGTTTTTTGGCGGGCGCTTTTGCCTTCGTTGTTGTCTTGCGGGCAAAACGGCCTTTTGCTGGCGTCGCTTCGGCTAGTAGCTCTTTCGCCTGTTCGTGGGTAATCGAGGCTGGTTCTGTGTCTTTTGGAATCTTGGCATTCTTTTTGCCATCGGTAATATATGGACCGTAGCGACCTTTTAGTACCTTGATACCATCACCGAAATCGGCAATATTCTTTTCAGCCTCGGCTTTGAGCTTTTCTTTGTAGAGCTCCAGCGCTTCTTCGAGCGTAATAGTGTGCGGGTCGAGCGGTTTGATGCTGACAAACAGCTTGCCGATCTGGACATACGGGCCGAATCGGCCGATGTTCGCTTTGATGTCATCGCCGTCGGTTGTGCGACCGATTACTCGAGGAAGCTTGAATGCGTGCAACGCCTCTTCCAGGGTAACTGTTTCGATTTTCTTGCCAGCAGGAAGCGGCGCGAACTGTGGTTTGTCGTTTTCATCTTCGGTACTGCCAAGTTGGAGCATCGGTCCGTAGCGGCCGAAGCGTGCGAGTACTGGCTTGTTAGTCTTTGGATCGATGCCTATTTCACGCGCTTGGGCGACGGTTGAGCGATCGATACCGCCTGATTCAACAATCAGCTGATGGAATGGTTTATAAAATTCATCCAGCATGCTATTTCGCTCGAGTTTGCCGGTTGCGATTTCATCGAATTCTTCTTCGACCTTGGCGGTAAAGCCGTAGTCAACAATCTGGTCAAAGTGATTCGTCAAGAAATCACTGACAACTTGGCCGGCTGCAGTTGGAACAAGCTTGCCCCGATCGGCGCCAGTTTTTTCCTGGACGACATCGCGGTTGACCGAGTTGTTCTCAAGTTTATAGACGATGACGTCGCGCGGTGTTCCCTCACCTTCACCCTTTTCGGCGTAGCCACGAACCTGGACAGTGTTGATGATCGTTGCATAGGTAGATGGGCGGCCAATACCGAGCTCTTCTAGTTTTTTAACCAATGCACCTTCGGTGTAGCGAGCTGGCGGGCGGGCAAATAGCTGTTTTGCCTGGGCGGATTGCAGATTAAGTATATCGCCGCTAGTGACGGCCGGAAGAATGTCGGCGTCTTTTTTGCTACCACCATAAACGCGCAGGAAGCCATCAAAGATAATAACCTCACCCTTGGCTTCGAAGATTTCACTGTTAGTTGAAATGGTGATACTTACGACAGTTTTCTCTAGTTTTGCTGGCGCCATCTGGCTGGCAAGGGTACGGTTGCGAATCAAGGTGTAGAGCTTTTGATCGTATTCATTGCTACTGCCCCGTTCGGCTGACATGTCGGTCGGTCGAATAGCCTCGTGGGCTTCTTGGGCGCTAGCTGATTTAGTTTTAAATTTACGGACTTGGCTGTATTCTTCGCCAAACGCGCGCTTGATGTAATCCGCAGCTGCGGCAATCGCTTCACCACCCAGATTGACCGAGTCGGTTCGCATGTAGGTAATCTTACCTTCTTGGTAAAGTTTTTGCGCACTTGCCATTGTTGCCTTTGACCCAAAGCCTAAGCGACTGTTGGCGTCCTGCTGCAGAGTACTGGTCGTAAAAGGCGCCGCTGGGTTGCGGGTGCTCGGGCTGGTGGTGACTTTAGAGACGGCGAACTCTGCAGTAAGCAGTGACTCGAGAAAAGCCTGAGCTTCTTCTTCGGTTTCAAAGCGTTTTGGTAATTCAGCTTTCATAAGTTGACCGTCATGCATAAATTCGGCAGTTACTTTAAAACTAAACGAACCATTAAAGGTGTCGATTTCACGTTCACGTTCGACTAGTAGGCGTACTGCTGGCGATTGAACGCGGCCAGCCGACTTGCCGCCAGGAACTTTTTGCCACACAACTGGCGACAATTCAAACCCGACGAGGCGGTCGAGAATTTGGCGCGCTTGCTGTGCGCGAACTAGGCTCATGTCGACAGTGCGTGGATTCTTGACGGCTTCTTCGATGGCTTTCTTTGTGATTTCGTGGAACACGATACGCTTTGTCGTTTTCGGATCGAGTTTCAGGACCTCGCAAAGGTGCCAAGCGATCGCCTCTCCTTCGCGGTCTTCATCGGTTGCGAGCCAGACGGTTTCAGCTTCTTTGACTGCTCGTCGCAGTTCGGCGACGGTTTTTTTCTTTTCAGAATCTATTTCGTAGGTCGTTTCAAAGCCGTTATTTACCTGGATTGGTTCAGTGCCGCCTTTAACTTTTTTGGCAATACTGCGGATATGTCCAACAGATGACAGGACATGAAATTCCTTACCCAGATATTTCTCGATTGTTTTGGCTTTTGCTGGTGACTCGACGATTACTAAATTCTTGCTCATAAATTCCTTGTGCTTATCTAATCAGCTAAACACAATGATTAGTTATACGCAACCGACTGTCGTTTGTAAAGTCTGACCATATTCGTTCACGAAGCGTGCGCGTAAAACGTGTAGGGATACCGTTACGCTGTGACGGTATTATAGTGAACAGTAATGGTGTGTTGTTATTATAAATAAAATCAAAAATAGTGCTCCTGCAAAATGAGATGAATGGGGCGAGCGACAATGCTCACCCCATTCATATGTAGTGGTGAGGGTGGTCGTCCGTGGAGCTATGATGCTACCCTGCGCTTTCCGACATGACGGTACTTATTGCAGGTGCACTTGACGCGGTAAAGCCGACCAAGGCTACCGAGCCAAAGCGTCCGCCGAACTGCTCGCTTAAGCGGGAACTGGTCATCACCTGACGCAACGCACGCAGCGGTGTGATCGTCTTTTGCCCAACGACCTGCGCTGTTGTGGCGACGGGTGCGACGCTTGTTGAGATTGATCTTGCCGTGCATGGTACCACCTCATTCTTCAGGAGCGGATTCGTCGGCGAGTGCTAACGAATTCTATACATTTAAACACATAGAATGTATGAAGCAAATAATTTGACAGGTTTAAGCTGATTCGTTCGTGGTTTCTGTTTTTTCAAACGCACGCTTGGCGTACTGTGTCAGTGAAATGCCGCCGGCAACGACCGATGCACAGACGGCTAGCCTACCGACCGTATGAGCTGCTTTTTGCGCACCGATAAGATCTGGTCGTTCATTGCTAAGTGCGTTCTCTGTTAGGTAGGCGGCGTAGCTTAGCGTGTCAGCAGCTATAGATGCTTTCCCCCATTTGGTTGGTCGGAATGATTCATCTGGATGATTATGACTGTAAACGAATGTAAGCGCGGTACTTGCAAGGTGCTTGGAGGCTATGCCTGCAATGATTGGCTTGGGAATTGCCTCCTTTAACCATGCGGCAATCGAAATGGCCCCCATGCCTATTTTGTCGAAGGTGACGTCAACGATAGCACCGGCGTCACTTTCTTGTTTTAGCGCACGGGCAACACCCCCGTCGACTGCATCAAAGAGTCTACCTGAAAAAATCTTAGCGACACCTTTAATAGTTTCGATTTCCGATGCACCTTTTAAGACCAGGCCAAGTCCTGTTGCGCTTATGGCTGTTGCGGCAGGGCTGAGTTCTTTAATGCTAGCGTTACGTTTAGGGTTTTTTGGTGACATATATAATTAGTATGTCACGGGGGTTTTTCAACCTCAAGCATATGCGCAACCACAAACTTCAATCACGTTGAAATCTCTGGTTGCGAGAGACAGAGGAGGTGCACATACCTCTCTCGCAGGTGTCGTCACGGTTTGCGTGAATGGCACTAGGCTGCTACTGATGTAGCCATGGGGGTGTTGTTTGCGGCTAATTCGCTGGGTAATTGTCGCAACCTGGCCAGCTGCTCGCGTGTTGGCGACTTGGACATGTTTGCCCAGTTCAGCAGTTCACGCTCCTCGCCCTCAAGCTCAAGCAGCGCTGCGATCTTTTTGGCGCCGTGAGTGTACATTAACATTTTAAGCATTGTTGCCTCTGCCGATGTCAGCATCTGACTCCCCTGTCTCTATGGTCGCTTTACAATAAAGCGACAGGTAAATGTGCGAATCCAGTGCGGTGTCTGAATTAGTATAAAATATACCATACTATATTATTTATGTATGTCTATTTATGTTATCGACACACAACATGCCATTTCTAATGTTTGATATAACACCTGATTACGCGAAAATTTTGAGATGAAAAATACCGGCTCACCCCGAAGGGTGGCCGGCTTATTTTGAGATAACGATTATTCGCTATCCAGGTAGTTGCTATAGCCACTGGCGATTTCTTCCATCGGCCTGAGCCGTACGATTCGATCAGGCCGCGGTCCGTTGCCGTGGCAAAATGCTGACCGTTCTCGTGCGTCGATGTCAGAGACTGCCCCGCTCCAATCTTCCATCTGCTGAGACAAGTCCTGATCACCTGTCGCAACGAGGGCATTGAGGATGAATGCTTCGCCAAGCTCGGGATTGCATCGCTTGATGTCTCGGACGAGATCGATGACTTGCTGATAGCTCTGTTCTTCGTCTGGGTCTAAATGGACGAAGCCACCGTGTGCTTGCAGTGACGACATTGAAGGGCTCATTTCTATGAATGTGCGCTGTACTCCGTAGAGCACGAACGCGGCTCGATACGGTAATTTTATTCTATTTAGTGAACGTACCGAGCGCAAGCACGAGCATAAATCAAATTAGTTGATTAACGTAATGTCCATTGATTGCCGCCAAGGCCACGAATAGTGCCGTTGATCTCCATCATTGTCATTGCTTGACTAAATTCGACGACTGACACATTAGATTTGCGCTGCAGTTCGTCGCCGTCGCGGATGCCAGAGTGTATTAAATCGATGATCGTTGATTCCAGGGGTGTAGTGCCGAGAGGAAGACTAGTTTGTGATTCAAGCAGATGCGGTGCAATGATTTCGAGGATATCATCAGCACATGTCACAACTCGTGCGCCTTGTTTTAATAATGTGTTACAGCCGGCGGACAGTGGACTGGTAATGTTGCCTGGTACGACAAAGACTTCCTTTCCCTGCTCTAATGCATGCGAAACGGTGGCGAGTGTACCGCTGCGAGCGGCAGCCTCTATGACAACAACCGCGTCGGATAGTCCGCTGACAATGCGATTGCGTGCAAGGAACTGGTAATCGCGAGCATCTGTCGGAGGTTCGTATTCGGATAGGATCGCGCCGCCGCTCGAAATGATCTTGTCGGCAAGACCCTGGTTGGTTCGAGGGTAGATTTTGTCGACACTGTTTGCCAGTACGGCAATTGTAGTGCCGCCAGCCTCTACGACCGCTTTATGCGCAATACTGTCGATACCGAGCGCTAGTCCGCTGACGATGACGACGCCATGTTTTGCTAAGTCGTAGGATAGCGTATGCGCCACCTCTTTACCGTATGATGTTGGTTTGCGTGTTCCAACGATTGCTGCGGTTGGTGTGCGAGTTTCTGGCAAGGTGCCAGTAAAGTAAATATACTTAGGAATCTTTGCAATATTTGTCAAAGTTTCTAAATAGTTATGCTTATCAGGGGTCGCTCTATTGATTTTCATAATGAAATGTTTCGAAAAGTATTGACTTACTGTCAAATACGTGCTAGTATAAGACATGATTGGTTGAATTGCGAGATTAACCAAATGCACCTTATACCCCCTATTCTAACTTATGTTAGGTTGTGTGCAATGTGTTTATCTAGTATCTACCCTCCACTAGTGGACAAATAGCATTGTACACATACTAACCCCTTTAACCGGCGGACCTCCATTTTGTGAGGTGGGTCACGCTATGCCCTACGGGTGGGTTAAGGGGCAAAATGGCGCCAGGTGATGCCCACCCTT
>JALRDA010000113.1 GCA_023257145.1 Candidatus Saccharimonadia bacterium
TACTTTTGATTTTGTCTAAAAGCGCACCTACCTAGATTGAGGTGATTATACTGTATACATTCACTGACATTGATGGACGCACATACAAGAGAAGGGCACGACGCCATACACCAAGGCGAATTTTTCCTAAATTTCCAGAAAGCATCGATTACGTTGAGCTTCTGCCAATCGAGGCAGACAAAACGCGCTGGTGGCTACAGGACAACAACCTATGGTCGACCAGCGATGAAGTCGAAAAAGTAGATATCTATAACGACGACGATTCCGCCCAGACGAAGGAAATGAGCGTTTATCCAATTTATGATAATCCGGATGTTCCCGTAGAGAAGCGCGCTATCTCGTACTATATTGGATTTGACGCGAATATCTACATACCGACGGACGATGGCCTGGAGCTGTTCGATGCAGACGATCCAGAAGTGACGCCAGAATCAGAATACATCGTCGAACGCCTACGTGGCATTCGCGGCGAATAATCCAATCCACCCCATTCATCAACCCCGGCAATCACCACGATTGCCGGGGTATTATTATTGATTTATTTTTAGTAATATGTTTAAATACAATTCGGTAACTACGCCACTTACGTTAGGAATAACATGGAATACATTCCAATCGTCGCTATGGTAATTGTCGCTCTCATCGCATGGAACCTTAAGGATTGGATCAAATCCCACCATGAAGGCAAGGCGGCCGTCGCAAAAGAAGAGCGCCTTGCAGCAGAAGCTCGCGCTCGCGAGGAAGAAGCCAAGCTTGCATCCAGGCAGCTGACCCATACCAAAAGCGCATGACACGTTCTAGCAACCACTATCGACCTGAGCCTTGTCGTTAGCTAGGCTTTTTTTATTTTTCTGTTATTATCATCACGCCGCAGTCCCATTACTTCATACACTCCGCTAGAGCGCATCGCAACAGGAAAGAGCAGCGTATCAACCACACCGTGAGTATCTTGGATTGTCGCACACAAATGCGGACGATATAAATGGTGCGGCCGATCAATAGTCGAAACTGGCACTAAAAATGAATCTTCGATAATCGTGCCGGGCTGATAGCCTCCAGGTAATTGCTGCTCAGAGAACATAACAGTAACGCCCGCCTCAAAATATGCACTCAGCTGCAATAATCTTTCACTGTCATCAAGTACAAGCCGCGCACCTAGCTCTTTTAATTTCGCGACTAGTGAATCATAGGAATGTTCGTACGCGTCCAAATAGCGCTCGATTAACTCTTCGCGCGCCAGCTCGTTTGCAATAACATTATCAATAGGGGATTCGTAATTATTCATAATCACTATGGTCGGGATGACAAGACTTGAACTTGCGACCTCACGGCCCCCAGCCGTGCGCGCTACCAACTGCGCCACATCCCGGTGGGATTATTATAGCAAGTCATCCACTTTTACACTGCCTGGTTTTTCCAAATAAAATACGCATGCCATCTAAAGCATGCGTCTTCTATTACCACCTCGTTTCTGTAGTTGGATTGACCGACACCATTGGCGGTCAATCGCTTATCCGGACAATTCATTATTCAGTTATCATCGGCACGCCAATTGCCCGGCGCCCTCGTGTCTTGCCAGATACTTCAGGCAGCTCCTTTTTGAAATTAAGCTCAGCCCACGGGAGGACTGAATTCAGCTCTTGCTTAAAGCTGCGTAGCTGAACACGATTATACCGCGACAGCAACACACTCATTGATGGCCAACTTGGATTAATAGCAATGACCGCCGCCGAAGCGAATGTAATGATACTCCATCCAACGTACATTGCACTTACTCGACTACTCATCAGGCCTACAAAGAACGCGAGCCCGACAAAAGCCACGACACTCATGTGCGCCTTGTAAGGGTTTTTGCCTCTCGTGAGTTTTTTGACGGTCACGATTTGTGCCGTACCGCCCTTAGGCGTCACCTCAAATTCGGTGTGCTTGTTGCGATCTTTGATTGCAGACAAAAATGCAGCCAAAAAGACTGGCATCACAGCAACCATCAGAACGCGACCGTGAAAGTAAAAACCACTTTCTCTTTTAGGCCGGATATTAAACTGCTGCGTCCACAGCATTGCCAACTCAAAAACAAGTAGCAGTGGCAGATAGGCAGTCAGAAATGGAATCACGTCTGTCTGAGCAGCTTGCCACCCAAAGCAGAAGTATAGTCCAAGCAGCAAAAGGCCAACGCCATATGCCGCGCCAGTCAAATAATACAACTGGATCCACGAGTATAGCACTCCTTGCAGCGGCTTCATGCCGCGAAGTGCGCTAAACGTTCGCGTGAACAGCAAGTCATTACAACCCTTAGCCCAACGAAACTGCTGCTTAAAGAACGCCGACCATGTATCCGGACCCTCGCCAATAGCAAGGACTTCGGAGACATATTTCGACTTCCATCCATTCGAATGCAGCAGAATACCCGTCGCAAGATCCTCAGTCAGGTGCGGATTATACAACCCCACCTCCTTCAATGCCGCAACACGGATCACATGATTTGCGCCAATCAGCATCGTCGAATCAATTGCCGAAAGCCCACGCAGAAACGGTCCGTAAAATCCATATGTCTGATCGGCCGAACCACGTGCGACAAAATTGTCCATGTTTCCGTAGACCTGCGGCGTTCCCACGAATGCAACGTCACTGTCATTGAAATACGGCAGTGTCTTGGTCAAAAAGTCACGACGCGGAATAAAATCCGTATCGATCTGGGCAACAATGTCATACTTGGCAGCACCATGCGTGTCATACCAGGCATTATGATTGCCGCCCTTTGATTTCGGACTGAACTGGCTTCCTACTTCGTTATAACGGGCAATGCCCTTACGAGTAAAGTAAAATACCCCGAGCTGTTTGCAGAGGTTTTGCACTTCAAGATCATCACCTTCGTCAAGCACCCACGTATCGTGCGGGTAGTCAACGTCCTTGATTGCTTGAAGCGTTCGAGAGAGCATGCCGATCGGCTCGCTACCCGGCACATACGTCGTAATAAACGCGACGCGTGTCGTTGTCGGATCAGGGAGATCAGTCGGAATATCCGAATCAGATTTTCTCTGCAACAGCCCGGTCACCACCCAACCAAGTGTCAACATGAATGTCGGCATCAAAAGGGTGAATGTCAGCCCGACAAACAGTGCGATGTCGAATACATTCGGCAAACCATCACCAGAAAAGTTACTGGGACGGCGTGCAGGGTTCATCCAGTAAATGAGAAAACTTACCCACGAGATCGCAAGGATTCCTGAGATAGCCCAGTATCCCTGCTGCTGATGTCGAGTCAATATGTGTCCTTTTTTAGAAACGAATTGTAATAGGTTCACGTATGCAGAAATTCAACACACGAAGTTATAAAAATAGCATATAATTGCCAATGATGCAATACTTTGTATAGTAAATGGTATACATTGTCGCATTTTGTGTCGTAATATAACGACGGTACTGATGGCATAAACCGCCAAATATTTCATAATACTATTTGCATGATTAGAAAAAAATTGTAAAGTATTAATGTACACTCATTCGAAATATGTCGTAGTAAGGAAGCAAATTGGCAACGCTAGAGCAGATTCGCACATTACAAAGTAAGGGCACACCATTTGAGCAAGCGTTGTGGTACGACGGTGACGTAGATGGTAAGCGGGTAAAGATTATTTATCCGGAAACTGAAGCATACTTGGCAGACAAAGCCAGCCAAGGTATGGCAGTCTACGTGCATGCAACACATTCGCGACCACATGGTATAGAAGAGCTTGACTTCTTCCTGTCTGCCAGCTCGATCGAAACCCTCACGGCCATTCTTGCCGCCTTGACAATGCACGACAAGCTGTATGGACTTTACAATGCCAATACAGGTCAGCTGCAAATGCTGAATCGTGCACATGCATGGTTTATTGCTCCGGCAATAGACATAGAGACAATGTAGTATCAGTGTATCTAAATTCTGCGTACGCGGCGGCCCCGGTGACGGGCCGCCGCCAGCAGGGCGCCAAACGGCGCCTTTTTCATTTGCGCAAAAATACCAGCCAGCTCTCGCACTTAACCTGCTTATGGTTCATACTAAAATGCATGATTAGTCGGACACATGATCTTGCCGCAATCACCGCTTTAGGTGTTGTACTGTTTCTTGCGCCACCTGAATCACTTACGCTCGCGACCGTACTCGTTGCTATTCTCGCTAACCAGATCGGCGGCATCGCCCCAGACATCGATCAGCCGACAGCACCGTTTTGGCGAAACTTGCCGATAGGTGGGGTAGTGGGGCGGATTATCGGACGAATGCTTGGTGGCCATCGCTTTATTACCCATTCACTTTTAGGGCTAGCCTTGTTTGGCTGGCTTGCCCACTTACTGCTTATTACTCTGCAACCAATCATGAGTTCAATCGATATTAATATAGTGTGGATTGCATTCATGATCGGCATGATATCGCACTTAATTATGGACAGCTTTACAAAAGAAGGCGTGCCGTGGTTGCTGCCAATCCCAATCAAATTTGGACTTCCACCCATCCGTCGCCTTCGCATTACCACCGGCAAATCAATCGAAAATTTTATTATACTCCCTGGGCTATTGCTGTTTAATTGCTGGTTCTATGCCATCCACTATTCTCAATTGCTTACATTAATTCATGGCTAAATAGTACAAACATTAAACGTGCAACGCACCGAGCATAGGAATACTCGATGCGTTTCTCATTACGACGCTAACGGCTTATAATAATCCTATAATGTGGGCAAAAAACAAACAGAACAGTAATGGGTTTACTATTGTCGAACTTCTAATCGTTATCGTTGTGATCGGCATTCTGGCAGCAATCACGATCGTTGCATTTAACGGCGTCCAAGCGCGCGCCACCGACACCCGAATTAAAGCTATCGCCAGCCAACTCGAAAGGGCGGTGCTCCTTTGGAATACTGACTCTGGTCAGTTACCGAAAGGCGGCTGGAATTCATCAGTCGCGATAAGTGGCGACAACTGTGTTGATGGACAGGGCGGCTGGGTGACAAAAGGAACATATCCATGCGCTCTTGAGGATATACTGCTGACAAAAAACTACATCCCCGCCGGACTTACCGCCAACGCACCACCCAACAAAGACTACAGCTCAAGCCCTGGTGGCTCTCGAACATTTATGTTTTATCCTTGCCCAAACAATCAATTTGCCTTGTATTGGTACCTCGGCAGCCCAACCGCCAGCGACACTGCTAGCATTAGCGCAGTCGAAGCCGCCGGCTGCCCGTCAGCACCACGAACAACTTACTTTATGAAAGCAGCCAAGCTAATCAACTTAAACCAATAGCCCAGCTGACGCCTGTATCTTGAATATTTTATAAAAATGTGCTATAATATAATTTAATATGTTACACACGTCCGTACATATCAAAGAAACCCCGACAGCGTCATGGGATGTTGCACACGTGTACGAACACTTATTTATC
>JALRDA010000020.1 GCA_023257145.1 Candidatus Saccharimonadia bacterium
TTGCCAATTATTACAGTGGTTGAAAAGCCAGCTGATGTTGTTGGTCAATATCACGGCGAAGGTCCGCTGATCAATAGCGGGCAGTTCGACGGGATGCCAAGCAGCGACGCCCGCGAAGAGGTTGTCGCATGGCTTGAGACGCAGGGTGTCGGTCGAACGAAAACGACATACAAGATGCGCGACTGGCTCATTAGTCGTCAGCGCTATTGGGGTGCGCCGATTCCGATTATTCACTGCCAGACGCACGGTGCGGTTGCGGTACCTGACGATCAGCTGCCGGTCGTATTGCCGGATGTCGACGACTACACGCCGAAGGGTGGGGCGACATCAGTTCTTGCAGGCGTTGAGGACTGGGTAAATGTTCCATGTCCAGAATGCGGCGAGCCAGCAAAGCGTGAAACGGATACACTAGATGGCTATGCGTGTAGTAGCTGGTACTTCTTGCGCTACCTTGATCCGTTTAATGATAGCCAGGCATGGGATCCGAAGGTGCTTGAGCATTGGGCGCCAGTTGACTTTTACAACGGTGCGGATCATGCCGTCGCGCACTTACTATATTCGCGTTTTTGGATGCGCTTCTTCTACAAACAGGGGCTAGTTCCATCGCCAGAGCCGTTTAAGCGAATGATGTACAACGCGTACATTATGGCGCCAGATGGTTTAAAGATGAGCAAATCAAAAGGCAACGTGATTGATCCACTCGAAATTATGGACAGCGGCTATGGTGCAGATAGTTTGCGTTTGTATGAGATGTTTATTGCGCCGTACGATATCGAAGCGCCGTGGGATACACGTGGTGTTCCTGGCACCTACCGATTCCTTAACCGCGCCTGGACATTAGTGCAGGAGTATATCGATGCAAGCGACGCGACAACTTCCGACGCTGCTGCAAATGAAATACTATCAATTGCCCATAAAACGGTCAAAAAAGTCACTGCCGATATCGAGAACGACAAATTCAATACCGCAGTATCCAGTATGATGGAGGCAGTTAATGGCTACTACAAACTCAAAGAAGCTAATCCGATTGATCGATCCGATGCATGGAAGTTTGCGATTGAAAGTCTCCTGCAGGTTCTTTCGCCATTTGCACCACATATCACCGAAGAGTTATGGCGGCAGGTGGGGTACGAGTCGACAATTCACATCGACACCTGGCCAGCATGGGACGATAAGTATCTAGGCGCCGGCGATACGTTAACCGTTATCGTACAGGTGAACGGCAAGTTACGTGCGAAGCTGTCTGTTCCGGCTGACTCGGATGCTGATGACGTCAAGCAGCTCGCGATCAACGAGCCAAATGTCGCTAAGTTTCTTGAAAATAAAGAACCGACCAAGGTGATTTATGTTCCTGGTCGGCTCGTGAATATAGTCGTTTAACTACTTACTTAGCGTGCTAACGATCAAGCCTGTGGAGTCATCTCTCCATGTGGTAATTTCTTGGCCTGGTTGGACAGAGCCCTTGGTTAATTCGTACACTTTGGTGCTGATATATTTTGCGCTTTCCTGGCTGGCGCCATTCTGAAGGCTGTTTAGGCCAAGGTTGTCGATTGCGGCTAGGTCTAGCACTGACTGCTCCACTGCAATACTTGTTGCTTGACCTTCGATGATCTCGCTTCGAATAAATTCATCATCAGGACCTTTGTCGACGATTTCATGGATACTGTCAGGTGTGACGAGTGGCTCATTGGATTCAGAGACGCTATCTACTTTCGCAGTAAAAAGATTTGCACTAATGGCGCCCGCAATCGCTACGCCGCCAATGATAGCTTTTCCAGTCGGGCTGAGAGATGGTCGCTTATTGTGGATATCTGTGTGCATATACTCGGACATAATAATTTCCTTGATTATGATATCATTATAGCACTTATGCTTAAATATGTCAATAGTTATAGATGACGTTTGATACTTTGCTGGTCATGTCGCGTGACATTTCACTACGTGTGGCGAATATTTCCTTTTTGCCGTCTCCGTCGATATCTTTGTAGAATAATATGATGTTGGATTCGTCCGTTTGTGCTGCGTCTTGTTCGTTCATTGCGATTGATGAGGCAGTGATACTGGCATAGTCAGCTGAATCGGTCGCGTCAAGGGATGTGCTAGAAATGAGATTCCGTTTCGCCGCATCTTTAATAGCTGACATGACAGCACTGTAGCCTGATGTGCCAGAAGATCGATATATAGCAATAACGTCGTCGGGGCTGTCCGGTCCACTAGCGAGTGCGGCGTCTGCCACGTCTCGTAGGGGTGATTCTAGTCTAAAGGTTGGCGGTGCTTGCGTGTTTCGTGACGATTCGATCATGGTGATGCCGCCAACAGTTGCGGCTACAATCGCTGTTCCACCAAGCAGCAGTGACAGTCGCTGGCGCGTGGTGAGTTCCGGCGTGGATGCAGAGATCTCGTCGAGAGTCGGTAGGGATGGTGGCTCATTGTGATTTAATTTGTTCATAGCAATACCTGGTCTGTATACGTTATGACAGTATTCGTACGCTATGTCAATATGCCTCTTGAGTATTCCTCTGATCTCAGGTATAATAATCTTTAAGTTTTATTATAAATACCTATAAAAGGAGATCTTTCCATGGGACAACCAAAAAAACAGAGTAGCCCGCGTAAAACCGGTACTCGCCGTAGCCACCTTGTATTAAAATTGGCTCGCCGCGTCAACGGCTCTTCACCTGTAAAAGTTCAGACAACGAAGCGTGAAACTGGTAAAAAGAAAATTGTTACTGAAGCTGTAGTAGCAGTAAAAGAAGCAGTAGCTAAAAAAGCTGCACCAGCAAAAAAAGCGACAAAATAATCACCTACTCGCTGTAGGCGTATCTTAAACAAAACTTAGTAACAGAAAGAACCAAACCTTATGGCTTCTAACCGACACCTTGGACGTATTGTTGCACTGCAAAGTCTATATGAATTTGAGTTTCGTACTCAATCTGAAGACAAGTCAGTCGATATTGATGAAATCTTGGGTCGTAACCTAGAGCGTTACGAATCAGCAATTGACGATAAGGACTTTGTAAGTCGAATCACGCACGGTGTGCTTGAGCTAATGGGTGATCTTGATGCGCAAATTCAGCCGATCGCTCCAGATTGGCCTATTGAGCAGATTGCTCGTATTGATCGTACGATTCTTCGTATGGGTCTATACGAACTTTTGCATTTGGCAGATATCGTTCCACCGAAAGTGGTCATTAACGAAGCTGTCGAGCTGGCAAAAGCGTTTGGTTCTGATAACTCAAGTAAGTTCGTGAACGGCGTTCTAGGAACGGCATACCGAAATCTTATTGAAGGAAAATCAGACGATGCAGAATCCAAAGTTTGAACGATTCAAAAAGTATTTTAATCGACACAAGCCGTCGATTCAGGAAATCGTGCGCGAACCGACCGCTGGCGGTATTGTTTTCCGTCGCGACAAAGACAATAACGTTGAAGTGTTATTGATCCAAGATGCTAAAGATCGCTGGACAATCCCTAAGGGGCATATCGAGCCAGGTGAGACCGCACAGCAGACCGCAAAACGCGAAATCGGCGAAGAAGCTGGACTGCATGATACCGAGGTATTGGGGTGGCTTGGAAAGATTCACTTTCGCTATCGCCGTGTCGACAAACTAGTCTTGATGACGACACAGATCTATCTGGTGCGTGCCGGTGGTGACACAAATGCTATTCAAAAAGAAGAATGGATGAACGGCATTAAATGGTTTAAGTTTAATGATGCGCTCGACGAAATCGAATACGAAGATATCGGTAAGTTGATGCTACTAGCGATGAAGCGTATCCGACAGGAGAATTTATAATGAGTGGCATGCAGACAGCACCGTATCAGGATTTTGCGCGTGAACATTTTGGATTTGAATATAAAAACATTGATCTACTTATCACGGCGCTGACCCATCGTAGCTATGTAAATGAACACAAGAAAAGCGTCAGCGAGCATAACGAGCGTTTGGAATTTTTAGGTGACGCCGTACTTGAACTTGTAGTGACGGATTATTTGTTCCGGCACTTTACCGAACAAGAGGGTATTTTAACGAGCTGGCGTGCGTCGTTGGTGCGTACGGAAAGCATTGGCGAAGCAGGCGACAAGCTGGGCTATGAGCATTTGCTGCGTATGAGTAAGGGAGAGAAGAATGGTAGTAGTCGTGCTCGTCAGCAGATCTTAGCGAATGCGTTTGAAGCGGTCATTGGCTCGATTTACCTCGAACGTGGCTATGACGACGCTGCGGTTTTCATTGAAAAGCATATTCTTTCAAAGCTGGACACTATCTTAGAATCGGGTAGCTGGCGCGACCCTAAATCGCACCTTCAGGAAGTGTCGCAGCGTGTCGATAATCACACGCCGGTATACAAAGTACTTGAGGAAGTTGGACCTGATCACGATAAAATATTCACACTTGGTGTTTTCGTCGGCGACAAGTTAATGGGGCAAGGCAGCGGTCCAAGCAAGCAAACTGCACAGCAAAATGCCGCTAAAGCTGCCTTAATTGCCTACGAGAAACGAGCGAAACAGATTGACGCGAACGCAAAAACAGTGTAAACTTGTTCAAGAACTAATAAAAATTCTACGATTAGATATAAGAGTGAAGTAAAGGAAGTTTAAATTTTATGCTCGCAATTCGTTTGCAACGTGTCGGCCGTAAGGGGTACCCAGTATACCGTCTTGCCGTTCAAGAATCTCAGCGCCACCCATCAAGCGGTCGCGTCGTAGCCTACGTTGGTAGCTACAACCCACATACCAAAGATGCTAATGTTCAGGTTGAACTAGCGCAAAAGTATCTTGATAACGGCGCACAGCCAACACCGCGTGTCGTAAAACTACTTGCAGACGCAGGCGTCAAGCTACCTAACTGGGTAAAGACTGCTGCTCCTAAAGCAAAAGCCATCCGTAACGCGGAAAAGCTACGCAAGAACCAGCCAAAAGAAGAAGTAGCTGAAGAATCAGCAGAATAATATTTTCTTCATAAAAAACGCCCGTCTCAGGGCGTTTTTATTTGCCTGCGTGCCGGATCGCCTCGTCGATTTCGTCATGGACGGTCGCGTGTAACGAAGTCAGCACAATATAAGCTAGGTGTGTCATTATCGAACCTGTGATTCTGCTCACATTTACTATATAAAGTATTACGTAAACAATACAACATGCTACAATAATAAATGCGGTATCTATTAGCGTTTAACACACGCGAAATCTCGTGGCAGGTGAAAATATAACAAGCACGACATAGGAGAACTCATGTCAACAATAGACCAACAATTCATAGAGTATATAGTTAAATCTCTGGTCGGTAATCCTGAAGATGTCATCGTGGATCGTGTCATCGATGAAAAGGGTGTTCTACTGACATTAACAGTGAACCCTGAGGATCTAGGTCGCGTCATTGGTAAACGCGGTGTCACTGCGCAAAGTCTGCGAACTCTTCTGCGCGCTCTCGGAACAAAAAACAATGCACGATATAACCTTAAGATCGTTAATAATGATGAGCAATCAGAAGGGTATATGGTATCCTCAGATTCACCTGTTGTCAAAGCTGTGAATAACTCAACAGATGAGCCTGTGGATAATGCGTCAGATCTAGCAATTACGACTCGAAAAGAGCTTGCGGAACTAGACGATCTAGATATATAATCATAAACAGTTCAGAACAACTCTAGAACTGCGAGAAACAAAAAGGCTTTTGCGAGCAACAATTACATAAATGTTGAGAGCTTTATATGTGTCACGAAATCAACCCACCAGAAATGGTGGGTTTCGTGATTTCAGGGATCAGTATAGTAATGGTGTGTCGAAGTCGGATATGCTGAAGATGCTGTATAAAATTATTTGAGCAGTGCAAAAGTCGCAAGGCTTAGGAAAGCAAAAATACCAATTGCTACCCCAATCTTTAGCTTGCCAGCCTGTGGTTGTCGGTCTGTTTGTGTATCTAGTAGGCTTTTTGTGGGCATAACCTGAGGGGCGGCTTGTTCTGTGTCTGATGCGATGTTTGATATCGCTGGCTCGGTGACATGACGGTTGGCGATTTCAGAGTCTGAAATAGATTCGGGTGCAATGTTTGCATGCACCGGTTGCAGCGTTAATTTTTTTGCCTCAGCCAAACGACGATCCTCGTCGCTAACGGGCTTGTTGTCCTCAAACTCCATAGTGTGCTCATCATACCATAAACGTAAGCATGAATAAAGAGAGTGACTATCGATAATGGCGCTTTATATCTTATTTAACATATAGACAAAAAAGTCAATATCACGTACACTGGTAACAGATGAAAAAGATCCAAGTGGTCACGCTCTTTCCAGAGATGTTTGAAGGCGTGTTAAATAATTCGATGATGTGGAAAGCGCAGAATAAGGGCGCTACTGAGTTTACGATGATTAATTTGCGTGAATATGGACTTGGGCCACGTCGCACGGTTGACGATACTCCATATGGTGGCGGCGATGGGATGCTACTAAAGCCCGAGCCATTGTTCGCTGCAGTTGAGCAGGCAAAGCGAAACGATCCAACCGCAAAAGTCTTACTTATGACGCCCCGTGGGCAGCGCTGGAAGCAGGCGACAGCCCAGGCGTATGCAGATAGTGATAATGGCTATATCTTTATCTGCGGGCGCTACGAAGGCTACGACGAGCGCATCGTAAGTCTAGTGGATCAGCAGGTTAGTGTCGGTGATTATGTACTAACTGGCGGAGAGCTACCGGCAATGACGATTATTGACAGTATTGTTCGATTAATCCCAGGTGTTCTTGGTGGAGAGGCGAGTGCAGAGATCGAAAGCTTTAGCGACGGCGAGACATTAGAATTTCCACAGTACACGCGTCCTGAAGACTTTCGCGGGATGAAAGTACCGGAAGTCTTGTTAAGTGGTAATCATGCGGCGATCGCTAGGTGGCGTGCTGAAAACTCTTTTAAGGCCGAATAGTACTAGCTAAGAAAATATCCCGCCTGACAATCTGTCTGGCGGGATATGCTCCGTAAATGGGTTTGGCTAGTGATGCGCGTGAAGCGCTCGCATATTGCGGATGAGGCTCGTGAGAGCGATCCGTGCGCAGTCTGCGATTGTGAGGAGTGGTCGTGTGCGGTTAAGCCGGGCCTGTTCTCGCCTGTAGCGAGCGATGTTCTTGTCGTACGCTTCGGGGGTGTCCCTTGGCGTCCAGGCGGCCTTGTTGGCAGTGCGATTTCCTTGTTTCGGCATGAGGTTTGTCATGCTAATCACTTCCTTGTGATATAAACGGAACTTCACGATGTGAATATCCGGATTTTACTCCGAAGAATTGTCGGCGTCAATAGCAAAATTTATCACCTTGCTAGCTAGACAATATCGATTATCACGCTAGTGAGATGCCCGATACCCATTGCCTCAGCGGTGGGGGTATCGGGTTTATCCCTGTCAGTCATTTGGAGTAGGTTTTGGTGTGGACGTGCCTTGAATCCGCATGATGCCGAAAAAGAACATGCTGAACAGCATGCAGATCAGAAAAGCGAAGCTTAATGGCTGCGCTAGGTAGTTAGCAAGTGGGATGTAGAGCCACTCGACTCTCTTTGCGCCGCCTTCTATTTTCATCCCTGCAAAGCTCGGAACGAGCGTGGTGTACAACATCGCTCCA
>JALRDA010000057.1 GCA_023257145.1 Candidatus Saccharimonadia bacterium
CGTTTGACACGATCGTTCCACCAGCTTGGGCATTACGGAAGACATCATTAGTTTGTGATTGATTTGCGACGTATTCAACGTTTGCTCGGTTTGCTTCAGATTCACGGCCATTAAATATAGCCTGTCTTCGCGAGCGCCACCTTACTAACGCGCCTCTTCCTAGCTGATTAGCACCGTTAAGTGCATTTGTTTTTCTAATATTAAGTCGACCTTCTCTGTATTTTTCGCCAGTTTTTCGTAGGCGATCGATCGGGCCTTTTTCTGTGTTATTAACAATTCCAGCAAATCGATTTAATACTCCACCAGCTGTCTTCATTACTATAGGAGTAATAGCCAAAGGTAGGATTGCAATAGCAGCTCCCATAATTTGAATAATAGTGTCCTGAGAAGAATTCATAACAATAATTGATGCAAGCGATGAAGCCCCAAAAATACCTGCAATAATTGGATACATCAGGAGTAAAGTTGTTAAAAGTTTTCGCCACTTCGTAAAAAGATCTTCAGTATTTGGTAAAAGATATGCAACGAATGCGAGTGGCGCAACAACAATAAGCAAAATAATTAATGCTTGCCGAAGTGTTAGCACGAGAAATACAGTAATAATTGCTATGAAAGCCGCTAAGAGTGCTGGGATAAGTGCGGATAACCCGACGTAGTACATGGCTCCACCAACTACAGCTCCCGTTAAGACAGTGCCGACGATACCAGTCCAGCCAGCTCCTGTCGCTATTTCACCAGCGATACCACTATTAAGATTTGTAACAGGTATTTGAATATTATCACTCACCGCCGCAAATGCCCCAACCATAGAAACACCGAGGATATTAGATAAGTCTACTGCGATGGCGCATATCCAGTAAGAAATGTTTACTAATATAGCTGCGATCACTAATCGAGGAAGCATCTTTTTTACGCCGTAGTTACTCACTCCAACACTTGTTAGTTGCGAAAAGATGATGAAAAGAAATGCGATAACGAATGCAACGTTTGCTATAGTCTGCATTGTTTGCCACGCTGCGTAGAGTCCAGCAGTACCCCCTGTTGTTAAGATTGGTTGTACTTCAAGTAAGCCACCAACAAAGTTATAAGCTGCATCTACTAGTCCACCTAGGAACGTCATGACCGGACAGACTATCCAGCCTACGCCAGCGACGGTACAGCTTGAAGCTGATTCAGTTTCGCCCTCTCCGCTCTCTGCATCACCACTTGTGCCCGACCCACCCGGCGTACTCATAATTGATCCATATTTTGCTGAGGGATCTTGGTTGTTTAATATGATTGATGCTGCGTCTCTTGCGACGCGGTCCGCTATTTCGGCATGTTCTCGGGCTAAAACGACACAGGTCTTTTGCACTGATCCACCACTAGGCGCTTCATTTAGTTTAATAACTTTAATAAAGTTATCTCTTGGTAATGTATATACCCAGTCTTCCGTCTTCCAATTCTCGCCGTTGACCAATTTTACTATCAAGTAATCTTTCCAACCGCTTGGATTTGATGATGACGTAGGACCTGAATTATTATTGTTCGGGTATTTCGTTTTCTCATCTGCGGTGAGCTCTGAGACTTTCTTGAAAGGCTTTGCGTTACATGCCGCAGTATTCTCTAGATGGAATATGGATCGTCGATACAGCAGATCAACCTGTCCTTCTAATGTAGGGGC
>JALRDA010000118.1 GCA_023257145.1 Candidatus Saccharimonadia bacterium
GTAACAGCGAATTACTTGTTAGTTAGTATGTAACTAGGTGAGTGGTAGTCGCCTTGTGTGGCGCGCACATACCATTCGCCACTCTGCAGGATGGCACCCCTCCAGGTCCAGCCGGTCAGACCTTGCTGGTTTGCGACTTGATAGGGTAGGTAGCGATCATATCCGGTGTATGAATCACGCATCCATACGGTGCAGTAGGTGTTGACTGTGGTGACACAGCCGCTGCCAAGTGAATCATTGATGCCGTAGCTGTGTTCGCTGACTGGCCCGCCGGCTTGTAATAATTTTGGTGCACTTTGCGCCGTATTTAAAGACTGCGCAACAGTAACGGCTGATGCTGCGTTGATGACCCCATGTCCTAGCTCTTTTGTATACATTCCTCCGCTCATAGCGGGTAGTTTTGTGGCCGTTGCGAGGAGTAGGGCCGTGACATCATCTGCAGATGAATGAGGTCGGATCGATTTAATAAGTGATGCCAGACTGGCGACTTGTGGTGAAGCGTACGACGTGCCATATAATGCACCAGAATACAGCGTGGCATCATTTGCCGCTGTCCATGTTGGCGACACGATCGTCCCCGAACCTGGGGCGACAACATCAAGCGCCAGACCATAGCTACTGAAACTTGCCCGCTGATCATTAAATGTAGATGCACCGACAGAAATAACGTGGTCGTTGAGCGCTGGATACCCAATTGAACCCGCTGGCAGTCCTTGGCATCCCAGTTCAGTGCCAGTGCCACAGTTGCCGGCTGCAGCGACGACGACAGTATCTTTACTGTACGCGTAATCTGTCGCTGCCTTTAATGCAGGATCAAACATTGCACCGCCAAGACTTAGATTGACGACATCGGCGCCATTATCAACTGCATAGTAAATTGCAGCAGCGACATCACTTGTGTAACCAGGGCCGTCATCGCTCAGGACTTGCAGGGGCATGATCTTTGTATTCCAGTTGATCGTTGCGATGCCTATGTTATTGTTGCCAGTCGCCCCAACTAGGCCGGCAACTTCCGTGCCGTGCGCGACAGCCGGTCCGTTGGCGTTTGTGCGGCCCGCCATTGGATTGTTGTCACCTTCGGAAAAGTTCCAGCCGCGCCAGTCATCAATGTAGCCATTAGTGTCATCATCGCAGCCATTCGTAGTTTTATTTTGCGCAGTACCAGTCCAGCATCGTCCGCCCGCTGTCGTGACGCCCATTTCGCCGCTGTTGGTCAGCCAGTTGCTACGAAGATCTTCATGATTTAATGCAAAGCCAGTATCGATGACTGCAACCACTGTCTGACTATTGCCAGTAGTGGTGTTCCAAGCCGTGGGCGCATTTACTTTTTGTAATGCCCAGTTTGCATTGTAGCCAGGATCGTTAGCGGTTAATAGCGGGTAATAAGTGTATTCCTGCATGACCGATTCTCGCACCTCGTCTTGTTTTGGTGAGTTTGTCGGTTTTAGTGCTGTTTCAGACGATGATTCAACACGTGGAATTAGTGTCGTAGGCTGTTTCTGACCCGGCGCATCGGCTGTCTTTTTTGCCTCATCGGTCATGGACGGGCGGGAGCTATTATTCACTTCAGGTTCAAACGTGACGATTGGTGTCCGGCTTGGGTCATTCTGCATCGATGTCGGGCTAATCTGATGATAGCGCATCCAGCCGACAAAAATCGCCAGGATTACGGCTAGACTGAATACCGAAATAAGAAAAATATTTTTTGGTTTCATATGTTGCTACTGTTTACTTTTGTGCTGTATAGAATATAGCACAAGCGGTATAAAAATACTGTAGTCAACGCGCCGGCCAATAGACCTTAATGAGATTTTTTCAGGCGAACTTTAGACTGCGCTGGAGTAAGAAGGAGGATACTAAATATAGTGACGCCTAGAATGGCGGCTGCAATAGTTTGAAATTCAATGATGTGCAGTGCGGTTGATCTGCTAGGTGGTAGTAGTGTCAGGACTAAGTACGTTGCGATAATCGTTGCATTCATTGTCAGAACACCGGTTAACGCATATACAACAGCAGTAAATAGGCGATTTGTCTTGCTTGCAGTCTTTGGCAAAATGAAATACGCTGCAACAAGAAAAATCAGCGGCAGTATGATGGCGATAACAAACTGTTGGTGGGTGAAGAAGTTCATAATATCTATACTCCCGACGTGGCGCGACACAAGATCCCATAGGTTAGTGATCGTATTGATGATAAATACGATACCCATTATACATATTGTTGTCATCTGTATTTTTTTAGTAATACTCGTCCGTTTGGATGACTTGACGATAAGTAGCTGCAATCCAATAAATAATGCGAACGCCACAATCATTGAAATGGCAGGTCGCCAAGGTGATTCAAATATGATATTCGGGTTTTGCAGCAATTTCCATTCCGCGGTAAATACAAGAACATAGATCGCAAGCCCGATAACAGTCATTAGGGTCGCATTAAATAGAGTATCAAATTTATTTATATTTTTCTTATATGCAAGAAAACTGGTCGCAAAAAGAATAATAGGCAGTAGAAGAGTGCCGATTGCCATGACGGAAAACTGGCTAAGGCGCAGGCCATTTGGATAGGTACGACTGAGAATATTAATCCAGTGAATTGATTCAATTATATATGCGATAATCGCAACAGAGATAAAAGTGAGTTGGATAGTTTTCGGTAACACAAAACCTGATTTTTTTGTTTTTTTCATAGTAACCCTATAATGTTTATGGCTTGATTATCGACTGTTGTGGTGAAAATGTCCAGCACTTCGACGAGATTTTTTCATTAGCTATCCGCCGACAACCCAGCCGTTCGCCCAGCGCATATAGGTGCCGTAAGTTGTGGTGCCGCAGGTGCCAGCAGATGACCATGTTACGCTTACTTCTGACGTACCTTGCCCCGACAGATACCGAAATTGGCGCCCTGAAGTAGTGTCGCGTACGAACAGAGCGAACCCTGCGGATGAGCCAGATGGATTGATACAGGCGATTGCGTTCGTTCCGACTGGACTGTAGCTAAACTTGGCATTGATGCTTTGGAGTTGCGTATCATTGGCCGGATAATCACCGTCTGCTCGATACATTTCGAGCTGCTTAGCAATGTTTGTTAGATCGCTTCTTAAGCTGGACTCACGTGCGCGACTTTGGACCCCGTTATAGGCAACAATTGTGATCGCGGCTAAAATTCCGATAACAACGATAACGATTAGCAACTCGACAATGGTAAATCCACCATGAAACCTCGAGCTTGAGCGTGTCTGTGAGTAGATGTTTGTTGCCACTACAATGTCCAGTTAAACCACGCTGAAGAGCTTACGTCGTAACCATAGGCGAAGGTGAATGATCCAGCAACTAATCCCATACCAGTGCAAATATTCGTGCTATTTGTCCAGCCGCCAGTGTATTCTATAGGCCCGGCAATAGAAGTGTACATAAATTTTTTACCTGATTTACTCATGCCACCGACGCCGTATTCTGTGTTGCCTGATGCTGTACCTGTGCCGACGCAGTAATAGACGTTATGCTGCGCTGTCGTATACGATCCTCGTGCGATCGAGAAGCGTCCTATGCCTGTAATGCCGCCACTTCCGCCTGTACCAGGCAGGGCGCCGTTAACAGTTTCATATTCTTTAATTTTAGCCATAAGATTGCGCATATCCGATTGCACGATGGTATCATTAGCGCGGTTTTGCACGCCGTTATAGGCAACGATGGTGATTGCCGCCAAAATCCCAATCACAACAATGACAATTAATAATTCGACGATTGTAAAACCGCGAGGGGAGTATATACCTAACGATGACCTTTTTGTTTTAGTTCCCATCCGTAAGCAGAATTATGAAGCATGAGCGATATGTGGTCAAGGGATGCAGGACGTACACTTGCATTGTATGTTGCAATTAAGAAAAAAGCCGAGCAAATACTCAACTGTTTTCTTGGTAGAGATAAGGCATCCCCACTCAAACTTTTGTATTGAATGATATGTAGCTCTGTGGGTTCGCTATACAGAGTGAAAAGACTAAAAGTTTGGACTGTGGCATGTTCCTTATTATTTACTGAAAAATATTTATTAAGTGAACCATGTTCCGTATTTGCGTGAAATATCAATCGAATTAACTACGGTCTAAATCAATTATATTGATGAAGAATTTATACCCTGCTAGGGGGATTTTTTTGCCAATCTTTATGTTATGAAGGTGGTTCACCTGAGATACCTCAGATAAAGTTACATATTTTAATATGCGTGAAGATAAGGATCGGACAAGACGAATATATCCCAGTGAACTTCTATGATAAAATCAAGTTATGTTCAATAAAATAAATATTTATAATAAAACAACATTATTGATTCTTGGACTTATACTTTTTTTTGCCATGGCTTACATAATGTCCACGACACAATACCCGAAATCGATAGCGTACCTTCTTATTATGCCTAGCTCTATAGTTATGTACAACATACGTGGTTATGCTCACTTCGCAATTGTATTATTATCGTTTCTCCCTTCTGCTATCTTAATAGCCCAATATTATGTCAGGCGTAAGACTGGCGGATTTGATGCGTTATATGCCATTATTGTTTCTATCTTCGTCTTAATTCTTTTGTTGATTCCTTATTTTTATATTGATGCAAGTA
>JALRDA010000109.1 GCA_023257145.1 Candidatus Saccharimonadia bacterium
CTTTTCATCCTTTTGGACTCATCAGCATAACTACGCAGTTATGGAAGCGGGTGTGACAAATAGACTGTAAAAAGTGCCCTTGCGGGCGTGATGTCTGAAAAGCACACCACGCCCGCTAGCGCTGATTATCAGATGAAGCTACTGCTTCACCATGAAGTACGGCGCGCCGCCTGGGAAGACCGACCACATCTCCCGCGGAAGGCAGTACTCAACCTCGCCGATGGCGATGCCGAGCTGAACGAGCTGTTCCTGGGTCTGGTGCATGCCTGTCCACTGGTTGCCGTGCTTGTCCATGCAGGCGTTGAGGAAGCTGTGGCCACCTCCGCTGCTGGTCTTGAACTCGTCAGGGAGTTCCGCGAGCATGTCGTGAATCTCTTGACGGTGTCCTTCGATGCGGCCAGGATGGAATCCGACGGTTCGCACGATGCCCTCTGCGATGATGTGGCTGGAAGTGTCTTCGCCGTCCTTGAAGAGGCAGTCCAGGAAGATGGTGTTGACGAGATCACCAGTCAGGGTGTTCGTATCAGCGGTCATGATTCTCTTTCTCCTCATTCGGGCGGCCGCCCAAACAGATAAACTGTCGTGGCTCGCCCGGATGGCAGAGACACAAGATGAGGTTTCGCCTCTTATGGAATAAGAAGTAAAATCTCATCTCGTGCTAGCCTACTTGTCAAAATATACCTCCGGAGTTATTAGCTCAACGAAGTACATAAATTATAGCATAAAAGTTAATTTGAGTCAATATTTAGTCGTGTTAATATTGCGGCGAAGGCGGTCGCTTTGCTTCCTGTTTCCGCTTGCTGGCAAAATAAGCGAGCTTATTTTGCTGCGCGGCGCTTCACGAACCCCCCTTTTTTTGCTTCGCAAAAGCTCGGGGTTCGCTTCCCTCACTGAGGACAAAGAAAAAAGTCCAAGCAAATGCTTCGACTTTTTTCTTGGTGATCTCACGGGGAATCGAACCCCGATTGTCAGGATGAGAACCTGATGTCCTAACCGTTAGACGATGAGACCAGGCGATGAGCGAAATAAACAGAAAATGTGTTTACGTATTTTCTTGACGATTTCCGAAGCGCCGAAGTCTTATATCGAAGATATGAGACTTATTCTGCTAGCAGCAATCGACTTCAAACTCTCAACCACTGTAACAAAAAAACAGAATTATGTCCATGTATGAGAATGGGGAGGCACGCAGATGCGCGCCTCCCCTGGTGAAAGATCTTTGGTGTATCTTTCTAAAACCTCACTGTTAGCGTTGGTATGGCCGGCAAACCATCGCTTTGATTGCGTTGAAACGCAGAGCAACCGTCGAATCTGGGAGCTGCAAAACGTCATCGTTGCTGTTGAGCTGTTGTGGTTGCTGCTGCTGAATCACCTGCAATGCGGGTGGCTTTGGCTGAAATAGCATGCCAATGGTTGCAAACCAAGACCTCCTTGTCCTTCTTCCGTTGCCTGAAAAGAGCCATATTAAAAATATAGCGATTGCGATGAGCGGATCGATTATCAATCCCATGACCAAGCACTGCCAGAATTGTTCAAAAAACGGCATATCTGCCGGCAAGGGCCTGAAAATTGACAGAAACGAAAGCCCGGGTAATGCTAGGACGCCAAGCACGGCGATGTAAACCAGGAATGACACTGGGTTGATCCACCACCATGGACTGGAGATCGGCCTTTCGTTTGCCTTGTCGTCGGTTGTCCAAAACGAATCGCCTAGGTTGCGAGCGAAGTCGTGCGGACGAAGCGCAAAAAACGAACGAAAGGTAATTCCCCGTTTTCCGGCCATTAACGCAAATAGCAGGATTACTGGCCGTGCGAAAATGCCGTACAGCTGCAATCCGATCATCCCAAAAATACTGGCGATTGCCCGCTTTCGGAAATGGCATTGATCGTCTTCTTGTCCGCGGAAAAATACGGCGACAATACGCTTGAGCCACCGCGGCGGTGGTGGCGCGAAGTTGTTGCTATCGACGTAGACCTTCTGGGAAGTTTGTAAACCGAGGTTTGGGATACTTTCTAGATATCCATCCCAGTGGATTAGTCCATTCGGGCTTAGCCGAAGACTTGCGCCACCGTGCGTGATGTTGTGAATGTCCGAACGCTGTTCGGCGTTCTGTACGTCGACAATCGTTGCGATAACCAAGTTGGTCCCTGCACGTGAGAATTGGATATGCTGCTTAGGTATTCTCGAAGTACCCAGTCTAATGCTATAGGCTTTGGTAGCGGTGCAGTAATCGTCGTCGGCTGATGCGACAATCAGTAGAAGATGTGGATCTTGAAACCCCTTCTCTTGCATTTGAGCGAATAGTTCATCTGTCAGTTTCCAGGCGGCAGTGGTGTTTGATAATGCCTGCCCATCTGGGTCGGCGACAACGTGCAGTTGAAGCAATGTAGACTCTTGTGATTTGACGATACCCACGGTAATACCTTTCGTCCAGGTGCTAACAATGAACCCCTTTCGCTAGCCACGATATGACTCGGCGAAAAGCTTTCGCAACTATATTACAAAGATGTAATTACGTCAAGTTTTACCTGTCGATGCGTATGAAGTCTATACAGGCTACTTATCTAATTTTTCAATCACCGAAAGTAATTTCTTTGGGGTGATGTCGGCCTTGATAAGATACGCATCAACGTTTGCCTGCATGGCGGCGCGTGATTCTTCGTCTTGGTCAAAGTTCGTCATGACAATGACTCTAGAGTCAGGAATTAAATCTTGGCCATTGCCGCGCAGGGTTTGTAGGATTTCACTGCCGCGTCGTTCCGGAAGCATGACATCTAGCAAAATGAGATCATACGTCTTGTTGCGAGCGGCAACCAGGCCGTCATTACCATCAACCATCCAGTCAACATCATAACCTGCCTTGGTAAGGCTGCGGACATACATTTCACCGATAAAGCGGTCGTCTTCGATACACAGAATTGTTTTGATTGCCATATGTTATCCCCTATACATCGCGTGGTTCTTAATCCAGCTGCCATCGGCGCGATTAATCAGCTCTTCATTGCTATTATTACTTGCCTGGAGCTTATCTGCAACTGTGCTGTAGACTGGCAAGCTAAAGCTAAAGACCGAGCCTTCGCCTTCGACACTACGGACGCCAATCTTGCCGCCGTGTGATTCAACGATTGCCTTGCTGATATACAGACCGATACCCGTTCCTGATACAGTTTCGCGTGAGCGGTGTGAGCGGTAGAATTTGTGGAACAGATTGCTGACAACGTTGCCCGGCATGCCGATGCCATGATCCTGTACTGATGTCACCACAAAGCCGTCTTGTTCGTGCACGGTGACGTTGACGACACCACCTTCGTTGCTGTATTTAATCGCGTTGTCGATTAGGTTTGAAATAACTTCACTGACACTATTGGCGTCGGCGGCGACGGTTGGAAGATCCTTTGGAATATGGACGTTCAACAAGCGATTTTGTGATGAGGCGCGAAGGTCCATGTCGTCTTTGACTGAATCATAAATGTTCGCGATAGTGTCCTCTACCAAGTGCACCTTGAGGTGGCGGCGATCGTAGCGTGAAGCGTTAAGAATATTGCTAATATAGCCACTGAGGCGATTTGCCGAGACGACGAGGCGCTTGAGAAGTTCGGCTTGATCTTCGTCGAGCTGGTCGCCTATCTCGTCGCCAAATACGTCTAGGTAGCCACGAATAACCGTGATCGGGCCACGTAATTCATGCGCAGCAAATGCAATAAAGTCGAGGTCGTCATCGTCGGGCTGGTAGTCGCTGCTGCGATCAAACAAGCTGATGACAACTTCTGCAGTACTTCCCTTTTGATAGGACGCTGTGACATCGTAAATTTTAC
>JALRDA010000120.1 GCA_023257145.1 Candidatus Saccharimonadia bacterium
CCGCCCCAAGGCATAAAGGCCACGGTTAGGTCACGACCAAGTGCCAATTCGCCATCAGCGATTGACGCACCTTCGATAAGAATATCGCCGGCTGAAACCTTATCGCCACGCAATACGCGGACTTTTTGGTTGATAGAGCGATCATCGTTTGATTTCGCGAAGTGAACTACTTCGTAAATCTTGACGCCATCTTTGTACTTAACATGAACCTCATCACCATCAGCACGGACAACTTCACCATCACCTTCAGCGACGATCAGCTGGCTAGTGTTCTCAGCAAGAGATGCTTCGATACCAGTACCAACAGTTGCTGCTTCTGGGTTAAGTAGTGGAACAGCCTGTTTCTGCATGTTTGAACCAGTCAATGAGCGGTCAACGCGGTTTTTCTCGATAAATGGAACCAATGATGCAGTTGAACCAAGGATCTGCTTGTTAGCAGCGTCCATGTAAGTAACATCAGCAGCATCAACCTGTGCAGGGTTCAAGTTGTCACGAGCGCTAACACGTTCGTCAACAAATGTACCGTCAGCGTTTAGTTTTGCACCAGCGTCAGCGATAACTTCGCCAAGTTCCTGTGAAGCGTCAAGATAGACGACTTCGTCAGTTACTTTACCGTCAACAACCTTAAGATAAGGAGTTTCGATGAAACCGTATTCGTTAACACGAGCGTATGAGGCAAGGTTAAGTACGAGTCCAATGTTGGCACCTTCTGGTGTTTCAACAGAACAAAGACGACCGTAGTGTGTCGGGTGCGCGTCGCGGACATCAAAGCCGGCGCGTTCGCGTGAAAGTCCACCAGGACCCATTGAGCTTAGGCGGCGTTTGTGTGATAGCTCCGCAAGTGGGTTTACTTCGTCCATCAGCTGTGAAAGCTGTGATGACGCAAAGAATTCACGAACAGCAGCAACAACTGGACGAGCGTTAATCAACTGACCAGGAGTAACAGTTTCAAGATCTGACATACTCATGCGGTCCATTGCATTACGTTGCATACGAAGCATACCAACGCGGAACTGACGAGCGACAAGTTCGCCAACTAGTTTAACGCGGCGGTTTGAAAGCGCGTCAATATCGTCAGCTGGCTCCTGAGTATTGTTTAGGCGGATGATTTCCTTGATAATCGCGATAAGGTCGCTCATTTGGAATACACGGTTTTCAGTCGTGTTTGGCACTTCCAAACCAAGGCGCTGGTTCAATTTGTAACGTCCGACACGGCTGTAGTCGAAGCGCTTAAAATCGAAGAACATTCGTTCGATCATACTGCGAGCGTTATCAACAGTCGCAAGATCACCTGGTCGAAGTCGACGATATACTTCGATCAATGCTTCATTTGCACCACGTGCTGCATCTTTTTCAAGAGTCGCATCGATGTACTTCACTTCGCCAGTATCAACATCAGCAAACAATGCTTTGATCTCTGAAGTCTTGTTGTGGCCTAGTGCGCGTAGCAATGTCGTGACAGGTAGCTTGCGGCGACGATCAATCTTTACATAGATAGTACCGTTTGATGCAGTTTCAAATTCAAGCCATGCACCACGGCCAGGAATTAATTTCGCACCATAGTTGTTGCGTCCAATAGCGCTATCAGCAGTAAAGAACACACCAGCCGAACGGATAAGCTGCGAAACAACGACACGTTCAGTACCGTTGATCACGAATGTACCGCGGTCAGTCATCCATGGGTAATCACCAAGGTAAATTTCCTGCTCTTTAACTTCACCAGTAACCTTGTTGGTTAGTTCAACATTCGCATGTAGCGGCGCGTCGAAGGTAAGGTTGTTTTCTTTTGCGTCTTGCTCACTTGTTTTAGGATCCTGGAATGCATATTCCTTGAATCGTAGTTCGAGTTTTTGACCAGTATAGTCCTCGATTGGGTTAAGTTCTGCAAATATCTCACTCAAACCAGTCTCGACGAATTCACGCCATGAGTCTTTCTGGTGAGCGATTAGGTTTGGTAGTGGTAATGCGGTATCGTCCTTAGTAAAGAACACACGCTTAGCCACGTCAGGCTTGGTTTTTGCCATTAATAACTCCTCGCAATTGATTTATTTAGTTGGGTAATCGGCGCCGAAGATTCCCTAAACTTTGATTTATTTTTGTTAGTGCCAACAAACAAAAAACTGTACACAACCAAAGATACACTACTTCTTGGTACCTATTGTGAGGCTTTGGGGGCAAATAGTCAAGGGGTAGGACCTATATTTGTCAAGATATTAAAACCGGCCGGAACTGCGATATTCTCGCTGTTCCGGCCGTCGTGCCGGGGCTACAATTTTCCGGCTTTCTTTAAGTGTAATGTTATAGCGATCAAGATGAAAATTATCATCCCTTCACCGACTGGATACACCCAAAACTGACGCATAATCATCGATGTCGCCGCCAGTACTGCGCTCGCCGTGAGTGCGACTAGATACAGGGCGACATAGACCATCTTCCTTTTCGTGTCGAACGTCCATTGCTTCCGCCGCCGATTAGCAAACAATACAAACCCTAGTCCCAATGATGCCAGTATGGACAGATACATAACGATCGTCATGACATACAACAGCGTGTCACCCTTTCACTTGCCAGCTCGAACACTTACCTATACTTATACATACACGCATAGGCGTGTCAATAATCCAGCAATATTACCATTGACGGTTGGTTATTTTGAGAGTATGATCATGTTTATTGCGCTCAACGTTGATCGCATGAACCCTGCAGTACCCCGCTATCTGTTCAGCAATGAACAGCAGAATGGAGTTGACTGAAATGGCAGCACGGCAGAAATCCACACGTGTTACCCGCAACATGGTTTCGAAGGAATCCTCGAGCGGCATCACGGCCTTCGGGGTGGGCAACTGGCCCGATCCGATGCGTCGCCACTCCGGCAAGACCGCGGCCAAGTCGGCGTCCGTCGGCAACTGGCCTGATCCGATGTAGTCAGTCGCCGGCGTCCTGACGTCACGTAGTACCGCAGTACCGACAAGTCGTCGGGGTCACAATTAAAAGAGTAGTCGAAATATATCGTCATTTTCGTGTAGCATCGCATCGTCGCGACAGACTCCGATATGGCAGTAGCATATATTGACACCGGGACACACCCGGCATTCGCATCTGCGAGCTCTTGACCCCGACGACTTCGTCACCCACCCCAGGCACATCCTGGGGTTACTTTTTTGTAATAATATCCAATAAATTGTGTGGTGGGGCTAACTAAAGCCCCTTTACCGCTCCCACACGAAACGTTATTCCTAAGGCTCTCTTGGTGGCGGCTTTATTCCAGCGTGAGACTCGAGCGCAGCAAGGCGCTTGTCACGGTATGCATTGTCCTTCGCCTCATACTTCAGTCGTTCACGCTCTGCTTCTTTCTCTGCCTTTTGCTTATTTGCCTCATAATTCGCTTTGCGTTTCGGTGCCCATTTTTTGGAAATCCACCACACAACAAGCCCAAGACACAATGCAATCAGCATAGCTCGCCCCGCGATATCGGCAAATTCCCCGACGACGCCTAAAGCATTTTTCATCCTATCGACGTCATTTACCGCATCGATAACACGGTTTTGAGCTGCGCTTAATTCTTCGAGGATATTTTTTATACCCGGGATCGAAGACGAAAGCTCGCTTGGAGGAAGCAGAGTATCTTTACCTGCCGACCAGCGCGAATCTTTCAGATGATTGAATATATACGATGCTATCCAGAGATTAAGTGCTACAAATGAAATGACAGACACAAGCAGCCCCTGTGCAATCGCGACGACCACATGCCAGTACTCCTTACTCGAGTTTCGATACGAGACATATGCGAATATGCCGCCAAGCACTATCGCAGCGAACCACGGAAGAGTTTTAAATGTCTCAAGACTAATATTTGCAAAGAATGCGTCCATGACAACTATCCACCTTACTTATTGATACTAGGAATATTCTCATCTAATCATATAATGAGACGCCTCACAACGATAACCAGAATAGTTCGTGCGCCTGCTAAATTATGTTGTGAATAATACACTTGCAAATCAATCATGCTCATTCTTAACTATGAGCAGTAAGCGCAAGCAAAAACGGGGAGATTTACAGTGGCGGCAGGAATTTACGGGTTAACATTACCTAAAAATAAACTATTTTCTATTGGAATAAGCGGGTTAATTATCATCACAGCGCTCATCGTGGCTATCGCTAGTAGCCTATCACCACTTGCTGGTGCAGCGGCCGAAGATTACACATGGTCCGATGTTGGCAACACAGTAAAGACCCAACAGTCATGGATCGACACCGCAGCTTCGGCTAATGGCACAAAACTTGTCGCTGCTGCTGATCGTGATTTTATCTACACATCAACAGATAGCGGCACGACATGGATACAGCGCACAGCAGCCGGTGATCGCAACTGGGCAGCAGTCGCGTCTTCTGCGGACGGGACGAAACTAGTAGCGGCCGAATCCAATGGGTACATCTACACATCCACCGACAGCGGTACGACGTGGACCGAGCGCACCAGCGCGGGTCTACGATGGTGGAAAGCACTTGCTTCTTCTGATGACGGATCCAAGCTCGCCGCAGTGTCATCGGTTGGCCCAGTTATGACGTCCACCGACAGCGGCGCAACGTGGACCACTCAGACCAATGCTGGCTCTCGAGCATGGAACGCTCTTGATTCATCCGCCGATGGCACAATACTTGCCGCCAGCCACTCTAACGGCTACATCTACACATCGACTGATAGCGGCAATACGTGGACACAGCGCGTAAGCGCAGGCCAACGCCAATGGCAGGCTGTGACGGTTTCGAGTGACGGGACAAAAATTGCAGCTGCCGTCGCAAACGATTACATTTACACTTCAGCAGATACGGGCGCAACATGGACTGCGCGCACTAATGCAGGACAAGCATACTGGCGAGCCGTTGAAATGTCAGCCAATGGCACCACCCTTGTTGCCGGTGGGTATAACATCGCTATATCCGTATCGACCGATAGTGGTGTTACATGGTCATCGACAAATAATTCTGGCCAACGTTGGTGGACGACTATTGCTGTATCAAGTGACGCTAGCAAGATTGTCGCAGCCGTCGATAGTGAGTTTGTTTATACATCTAGCAACACCGGCGCAAACTGGAGCGTGGCCAATATTACAGGGCCAAACACATGGCAGGCTATTGCCAGTTCGTCAGATGGAAAGAAAGTCATCGCAGCCACAAACACCAACGGATTCATCTATACCTCGACTGATAGCGGCAACACGTGGACACAACGACCTAGCGCAGGACAACGAGCCTGGATCTCGGTCGCTTCTTCGGCAGACGGAACAAAGCTTGTCGCTGGGACGGATGGTGGATACATCTATACGTCATCCGATAGTGGCGTGACGTGGACCGAACGAGGTAGCGATCAAGAATCATGGGTATCAATCACTTCATCGGCCGATGGATCTAAATTAGTCGCCGCAGCCTACTATGGAGGCATGTACACATCGACTGACAGTGGCGTCAATTGGACAAAGCAAGCATACGGCGATGGCTATAGCTGGCTTTCGGTTGCTGGATCCGCGGATGGCCAAAAACTAATCGCTGTCGAGGAAGAAGCTAACAACATTCACCTATCGACTGACGGTGGAGTCAACTGGACTTCACAGCCTGGCCCATCGCTTTATAACTTATCTGTCGCGTCGTCCGCAGATGGTGCAAAATTAGTTCTCGCAACCTACTTTGATGCTATCTACACCTCGACTGACAGCGGCGCAACCTGGACTAAACAAACTGGATCAGGCAACCAGTACTGGTGGTCAGTGTCATCGTCTGCCGATGGCTCAATAATAGCAGGTGCCGTCTCTGGTGGGTATGTACGACTATCGACAGATGGCGGCACTAATTGGACAGTAATCACAAGCGAAGGTCAAAAATCATGGCGAGCCGCGTTCGTTTCGGATGATGGATCGACGATATATGCCGGCGCACGAGGCGACTCAATATCACGTGGCGCAACAGCTGCCGCAACTACGCCACCGATAGATTCTGGTGAAGAAACACCAACTACGCCCACAAATCCTTCTACGCCATCCACTCCGGCGCAACCACCAATTACAGAAAACCAATCTCCCTCACCTGCTCCAACGGCCGGCAGCAGTTCAACTCCAACTAGACTGCAGGCAGCGTATGCCAACCGTGAAGTCGCAAGAAACATAACCAATGATTCTGACGGCGACACGAATACCAACACCAACACTACTATTACTCAGAACAATATACCAAAGACGCCAATTGCTGATGACGCCAGCGAAAGTACAGATCCTCAAACCACGAAACAAGATGACAAATCAAACAGTGACGGTGGCTTCTTTACAATTGCTGGCATAATAGTGGCGCTGATCTTGACTATCATCATCTACGTTGCCTACAAGCTTCGTAACAGAGCGCACTAAAACATATTTACATAAAATAAAATACCGCCCGCAGTGCAACACCAGATGGGCGGTATTTTGTATTAAGCTTTTTCGATCACACTATCGATGAGACCATAAGCTTTTGCCTCTTCGGCACTCATCCAAAAATCGCGGTCTGCGTCCTTTTCAACCTTAGCAAGTTTTTGGCCAGTATTTTTAGCAAGGATTTCGTTCAGACGCTGCTTCAGGAATAGACCTTCGCGAAGGGTGATCTCTTGATCGGTAATCTTACCCTGCGTACCGCTTGACGGCTGATGGATCATAATACGGCTACTTGGCAACGCAAAACGCTTGCCTTTTGTACCGCTTGATAGCAGGAATGCACCCATGCTCGCCTGCAAGCCAATCCCGATCGTCTGCACATCAGGTGATATGTACTGAATCGTATCGTAGATAGCCAAGCCGTCATAGACGCTTCCGCCAGGGCTGTTAATATAAAGTTTGATATCTTTTTTAGGATCATCATAGGCAAGATGCAGTAGCTGTGCGACCACAACATTAGCTGTATGTTCATTTACGTCCTCACCTAAAAAGATAATTCGTTCATTTAGTAGGCGCGAATATATATCAAACGCACGTTCACCTTCATGCGTTTTCTCGATAACTGTTGGTACAAGATAACTAGTAGGTTTATTCATATATCTATTGTAACGAATATTAGCACTCTATGCAAGTGAGTGCCAAATACTACTATTGACTTTTAATACTAATATTCTATCAAATTCTTCTCATCAAACTAGAGGCAAGTAGAAAAAATGAAGAATCGTCCTTTTATTGTTATTGCAAGAGCCTTCCTTGCAGCAATTTTACTCACGTACTGGCACGTCATGGCAAGATTCACCTACGCATTCTTTTCGTATAGCAGATATATATCAAAGAGCGTTATTGATGAAGCCATTGAATACACCGATGATCCGTACCGAATTGTCGTATCGCACATGATCAATTCGATACGACGAAATCGATTTGGGTCCTGCAATAACAGCAACATAACCCACCCAAAAGCACCGATGACTTTTGAGCCCAGCAACCAGCAGATCTCCCTGCTGGTTTTTTCATGATATTGTATTTTCCCAATTTGGTGGTATAGTGTAGTAATTGCACTTTCCCATCACGATCAAGTAGGCAGGTTATGGAAAATATTTTTATGACCGATCACGGCATCTTGCGACAACTCACCATTAATTGCAGCCCTGGGATCTCGACAAAGATTACCGACCGACCTCGACTCGTTCACTGGGCGCCAATTCTGAAAGCCCTGCGTCACCCGAACGAGCACACGTGGCTTCGGGTTGACTACTGGACGGATTCGCGAACAAAAGCCCGCCCCCTGCTCGATCACTACTGCACGCCTAATTTCGACGTCATCCCCGGTCCATCCGGTCAGCTTTTTAGTGCGACGATCATTCCGTCTAATCTGGTTTTTGAACTAGCCGAGCCGGACCATCCAGAAATGGGTATCCGAATCGATGCCCTCAGCTTCAGACTCTCGACTAGATGCAACGGTACGCCAAAGGAATGGTCGACCTGTGGCATAGTTCACATCTTCCCAACAGGACAACTCGAAATAGTCGCGCAGTGAACGTGCAATGACCCCGGTTCTCATAGCGAGCCGGGGTCATTTACATATTATCGAATTTACCGAGAACTATTTCTTAGTATTTAGCTCTACCAAGCGTTCAACCGTTTTTTCGGTCAACAGGCGGTTTGCAATATCGCGGCGCGCCTCTGGCTGATCGAACTGCGCAACCATCTGTGGGTTGTTTGCGTACTGCTGCTTGTACATATTTACATGCTCTTCCAGTTCAGCGCTAGTCGCTTCGATTTTTTCAACCTTGCTTAACTCTGCAAGCGCAAGACCTGCTTGGACGCGCTTTTCAGCCGCTTCGTGCACCTCAGTCTTTAGCCATTTTTCTTTGCTTTCAAACCCTTTGTTCTCTAGGTACTGATCAAGAGTAATCCCTTGGTACATTAGGTTTTGGGTCATGTCGCGTTCGATAGATTCGGTCTGGTCGTTTAATAAAATTTCCGGAACAGGAACCTTACTTACTTCAACTAACTGTTTTACGAGGCTATCTTTAAGCTTTTCTTTGGCTTCGCGCTCTTTTTGCTGGGTTAGCTCGCGCTTGATATCAGTTTTCATTTCATCGACTGTCTTGAATGGACCGACTTTACTTGCAAAGTCATCGTCAACCTCAGGTTTAACGATTTCCTTAACCTCCTTCAAAGTCGTCGTGAACACAACGTCAGCACCCTTAAGATCGGCAACATGGTAAGTATCTGGGAATTTAAGATCTAAATCAAATGTTTCACCTGCTTTTTTGCCGACAATACCCTCTTCAAATCCAGGAATGAATGAGTTACTGCCAAGTGTCAGGTCGTAATCAGTACCGGTACCGCCGTCGAAAGCAACGTCATCTTTTTTGCCGACAAAGTCGATTTTTACTTCATCGCCATCTTTTGCTGCGCGTTCAACTGCTTTTTTCTCACCCATACCGGCGCGCATTCGATCAATCACCTCTGTGACATCTTTTGCGGCGACTGTAATTTTCTCTTCTTCAACTTTCAGTTTCTTGTACTCACCTAGGGTAACTGTCGGCAAGATTTCTGCCTCAGCGGTAAATTCCAGTTCTTGGCCAGGAACGAATTTCTTGATCTCTACTGCAGGACGGTCGAGAGCTTGAATACCCTTGTCCATGTACGCTTGAGCGACAGCCTTCGAAAGTGCGTCTTCAAGCGTTTGCTGTGATAGCATTTCAGGATCGACGTTTTTTGCCGCAACGCTTGGCGGAACGTGACCTTTGCGAAATCCAGGAACCTTTACGGTCTTTGCAAGCTTTGAAAGGGCTACCTTTTCAGCTGCGTCTAATTCTTCTTTGCCGAGAGTGATCGTCAACTCGACCTTTGTATCTGATAGGTTTTTTACAATTGTATTCATATATGTTCAATTATACCAGAGATACAAGGGGTGCCAAAATTTAACCCCGTCACCAAAACCGTCATAACGATATATGACACCTTTGGTGACGAGAGACAGAGGGTGACTGTTTCTCGTTACACATATAGGCCCTATCAAGTCAAAGACTTCGCAGTTACTCCACTTTAGGAATTTCCTGTTTATCCGATATGCCACCATTTTTCGTCATATTGTCTTCAAGCGCTCTCACTATCTGATTACCGACGACACCCACCAAAATCAGTAAAGAAATCACCGATACAGTGGCCAGCACCTGAATATCAATCTCTTTACCTGAAAAAATATTAGCCGACATGGCCGCAATCGTAACAAGTGTGGTGACTCTGATCAAATCTGAACGAGATTTCATCGACTTCCTCTGTCTCTTAAATTGTCGCATTACCGACAAACTAGACATTCACTCATGATAAATGCCTTCAAATTATATTATACCACAGTTAGTATAAAAAAGCAATGCTATACGAACAGGTCGTCTAGGTCTTCGAGGTGTGGACGACGGCGATCCTTAACGGTAGTGACAATGCGCTCAAAACTAAGTTTTTGCTCTTCGCTCGACGCGGTATCTTTGAATGAATACAT
>JALRDA010000080.1 GCA_023257145.1 Candidatus Saccharimonadia bacterium
ATAAAAGCAATAAGGCGCTATGTGGCAATCATTTTCGGAATACGAACAAAATCATCAATCAGTGTCTGACGCAAACTACCGTTATACAACGCCGCCGCGGGGTGATAAAGCGGAATAATCTTCCAATCTACACCGTCAATCTGAATATCGTGCGGCTGGCCATGAATGTCACCAATCACCGCACCAGGCAGGAAATACTCCATACTGTGACGCCCAAGCGTAATCACTACTTTCGGATTAATAATTTCTAGTTGCCTGAGTAGGTATGGCAAAAAAGCCTGCTTTTCAGCCTTTGACGGGTCACGGTTCTTTGGTGGCCGATATTTAACGACATTAGTAATGTAAACGTCACTTCGCTGCAGTCCGGCCTGCACAAGCATTTCATTCAGAAACTTTCCAGAGGCGCCCATAAACGGTAATCCCAATTCGTCCTCTTTCTTGCCTGGCGCTTCGCCGATAAAGACAATGTCGGCATCGAGATTACCATCACCCATAACAAGTTGTGTCGCCTGCGCAGCAAGCTCTGGACAAATGTTCTTTTCAAGAATATCCGCCTTTAGTTCGTCGAGTTGCTGCTGCTTGGTCATTACACTATTATAGCGTGATCAATTCATCGTTTGGTGGTTTTCATAGCTCGCCGACGCTTGATAGCTGCCCAAATACGCGGCGCGGCCCAGCGCACGATCGTTAAAAATACAGTTGAACGAAGTAATCTTGGTAACATAAACGGCCTCCTTGCCGTCTACATAGTACAAAACAATAGACGAGGAGGCCGTAATGTATTTTACAATTCGGACGTGTTAAGCGTCGATATCACGTAGACTTAAACTTAGTCGACCACGCTCATCGATACCCGTTAGCTTCACCTTAAGGATCTGCCCTTCATGAAGCACATCTTCAACTTTTTCAACACGCTCGTTAGAAAGCTGTGAAATGTGGACCATACCATCAATACCCGGCATGATATTGATAAACGCACCGAAATCTTTGATGCTAACGACCTTACCGTCATAGATCTTGCCGACTTCTGGCTCTTCAGTCAGTGACTTGATCCAGTTGATCGCCTTTTCAATATTGACCGTATCACTGGCCGCAACAGTAATCAGACCATCTTCTTTGATATCAATCTGCGCACCGGTTTCGGCGGTTATCTTGTTAATCACTTCACCACCCTTGCCAATGACTGCACCAATTTTATCAGGATTAATCTTGATCTTTTCGATGCGCGGCGCATACGGACTGAGGGTTGGTTTTGGCGCGGCGATTGTGGTGAGCATGTGTGCGAGAATATGGGCGCGACCCGGTTTTGCCTTGGTAAGTGCCTGGCGAAGAATCTCGACCGGCAAGCCGTGAACCTTCATATCCATCTGAATGGCAGTAATACCCTTTTCAGTACCAGTTACCTTAAAGTCCATGTCGCCAGCGAAATCTTCAGCATCGGCGATATCGGATAGGACATATGGCGTGTCGCCGTCCATCATTAATCCCATGGCAATACCAGAGACAGGCGCCTTGAGTGGTACACCGGCGTCCATCAAAGCAAGCACCGAGCTACACGTTGCTGCCATTGATGTTGAACCATTTTGGCTCATGATTTCAGTGACTGAACGAATCGCATAAGGAAATTCTTCTTCTGATGGCAAAACAGGCATCACGGCACGCTCTGCCAGGTAGCCGTGACCGATTTCACGGCGACCAGGTGAACCGAGGCGGCGCACTTCCCCAACCGTATAGCCCGGTGCATTGTAATGGTGCATGTAGCGACGTTCGTAATCGTTTTGCTCCATTGTATCAACCATCTGTGCAAAGCTGAGGGGTGCCAATGTCACGATATTCAACCCCTGAGTCACGCCACGCGTAAAGAGTGATGAACCGTGCGTGCGAGGTAAAATACCGATCTCTGAACTGAGCTGACGGACTTCATCAAGCTTGCGACCATCAGGACGCAAATTGTCTTCAACGATTCCGCGGCGGACATCCTTGTGAAGCGCCATCGTAAAAGCCTCGTCGTATTCACCACGAAGCTCTTTATACGTATCTTCACCAAGTTTTTCGAGCATATCAGCATGGAATTCATCTCGAAGCGTCGAGACTAATTCATTGCGCTCTGGATATGGCTTGCGGAGGTCTTCGTTAATCTTATCCTTCGCCCATGTATCAACAGTTGCCTGGATTTCTTCGTTCGGCAAAATCAGTTCGTAATCTAGAGCCGTGACGCCAACTTTTTCAACCAACTGTTTTTGTAGTTCAATTGCCGGCTGATAGTTATCAAAAGCCCACGCGAGCGCATCGGCGACGAGATCTTCGCTAACCTGATTGGCACCAGCTTCGACCATTGTGATACCACCTTCGATACCAGCAACAACCAAATCAAGATCACTATTGTCACGCTCTTCAGGTGTAGCGAAAGCTTTAAACTCACCATTAACATGTGCAACACGAAGACCGGCAACAGGCCCATCGAATGGTGCCCCAGTTAGGCTGAGGGCTGCAGATGCGGCGATCATGGCAATCATATCAGGGCGGAAGTCTGGATCCATCGAAAGGACCGTTGCAACCGTCTGCACTTCTTGGCGATAGCCTTTTGGAAACAGTGGACGAATCGGACGGTCAATCAGACGACCAATCAGAATCGCTTCATCGCTTGGACGACCTTCGCGCTTTATAAAGCGGCTGCCGCTAATTTTGCCAGCTGCATAAAACTTTTCTTCATAGTCGATACTGAGCGGGAAATAATCGAGTACAACCGGGCGCGTCCCTACCTG
>JALRDA010000095.1 GCA_023257145.1 Candidatus Saccharimonadia bacterium
TTTGCCAAGATCACCAAGCACTTCTTCCAGAGCAAGCGCACTGCCGAGTGAATCGCCGTCAGGATTTTCGGCTTGGATAATAATTATTTTTCGTGCGTTGTTGACAAGTTGTGTAGCGGGTTCAAACATCTTTTTATTATAACAGAGGCGTACGCTACTATAGAATGCGCCGACCTTCGAGCGCATGCGTTAGCGTGATTTGGTCTGCGTACTCCAGGTCAACGCCAACTGGTAGGCCGCGTGCGAGTCGGCTCATTTTGACAGTGAGTCCTTGTTCCTGGATGTGACGCTGCAAGAATAGCGCGGTTGACTCCCCTTCGACGCTCGCGTTGGTTGCGATAATAAGTTCCTCAACTGCATCCTCTGCTATGCGCTTAACAAGCTCTGGGATATGCAACTGCTCTGGCCCGATGCCATCGATTGGTGAAATGGCACCACCTAGCACGTGGTAGGTGCCGTTATACTGACCGGTCCGCTCTAGGGCGATGATATCGAGTGGCTCTTCAACCACGGCAATAAGTTTTTTGTTGCGGTTTGTATCACTATATAACGGCGATACGCTTTCGTCGGCGTCAATTAGTGCAAATGTCACCGGACATGTTTTGACGCCGGCGTGAAGGTTGGCGATTGTCGATGCGATCTTGTCGACTGTATGTGAGTCACTGCGCAAAAGAAAATACGCGTATCGCTCAGCAGTACGGGCGCCTACGCCAGGTAGCCGCCCTAATTCATCGATTGCGCGAAGGAGCGCTGCAGGAAGTAGCTGCGCCACTATGAGATTTACAGACCTAGGTTGCCTAGTCCGCCCATGAGCGGCTTCATTTTTTCTGCTGCAACTTCTTGTGCCTTCGCAAGGCCGTCGCGTACAGCAATTTCGATCCAGTGCTCTAGTTCAGAGATGTCTTCAAGGTCAACTTGTTCCGGGTCGATCTTAACACTCTTAATTTTTAGCTCACCAGTAATCTGCACGACGACTGCGCCGTCGCCTGCTTCAACTTCGATAATTTCTTTTGCAAGGTCTTTTTGCGCCTTACGTAAATCATTCAACATCTTCATTTGATTCAATGCCATATTCTGTCTCCTCTGTCCTATTTATTCTATTAGTATACGTTATTTTTGGTCATTTTTATAGATGTAAAACCGATCAGCCAGCTCGTTGCGCGAGTCGGTAACGACATATTTTGGTGCCGCATAAGTACCGGCTGCACGTGCAGCTCGACTGACGATTGTTGTATCTGCTTGCAGGTCAGGCTGAGTATCTGTCACAGTTATATTCGAGTGTTTTTCCGTCGCTATGTTATAAAATAACTTTTCATTCTCAGCGACGGCAAGGATAGTTGCACCACGGTCAGTAGCGCGTAGCTGTGTGTCGATTAGTGTAAGGTCGTGCGAGAAGTACTGGGCTGTTGCTGGATTGTAAAGGTAGGTGTATGTATACCGACTCACGCCGCTAAAGAACATGCCCCCAATAAGAATCGTTAACGGTACGAGGCCTATGATCCGGGCGTAAGGGTTGCGAGGAAATAGCTGGTACCAACTGCGCAGTAGCGAGCTAATTCCCATCGCCATCAGTAGCATAGCAGGAACGAAAGTGATCGTACTGAATTTTGGAGCAACTAGTAATACGGGTAGTAGTAGGATTGCCCATGCGCTAATAATGTAACTTCGCGCGGTGTAGTTAGTGGTCGCGAGTCGTATGATACCTAGTACGATAAGGACCATTGCGCCGAGACTATAGATCGGTGTCATTAGTGCGCCGACGCTCGGATTACTAAAGCTGAAGTATTGGTTTAGCAGAGTCATCAAATTCGCCATGATATCAGGCATTGCTTGCGGGACACCAAGTAGTGTGAGGCCGACTGAAGGATCCTTGTAGATCGCATATGCTAGCGGTGTAATTGCGATTAGCGCGCATACTGTGGCGATAGCAACATTTGCCCTGGCCTTTAGGAGCTGTCTGAATAGATAACGTAAATGTGGATGGAAAATAATCGCGCTTGCAAGTGCTATGAGGATGTAGACGCTGAGTGGTGTATAGAGGCTAAGCGCGGCAGCACCAAAAAGAATAATCTTCCAGAGTCGTAGAAAAGGTGCGCGACGTGACACCATCATTGCCGCTAGTAGTAGCCATACCGACCAAAAGATGTAGACAATGCTAGGCATTCCATTTTGCGCAACAAACATAAACTGCCCGGTTGCAATGACAAGTACAGTCGTTAGAACTGCGACGTTACGTCGGAACCACATTTGTAGCAATAGGATCATGCCAAGCGCAGAGAAGGCACCTAGGATTAGCGACGGTAGTTTAATGCTGAAATTAGTAATTCCAAGTATCTCAGTCGATGCACGTTGTAATAGGTTGTACGGTAGATTGATTACTGACTTAGGATCAAATGCCTCCAGGGACTGCAGCGACAAGTTGTGACTTGCAACAACTGAGTTCATCTCTTCTTGGTTAATGCCGCCGGGAACATATAGTCCTGCGAGTAAAAGTAGTCCAACAATCGATACACCAATGATGCTGTAGCCAATAATGTAGCGCCATCGGTAGAGTAAATAATCCGTTATTTTTTTAGCCATAAATTACTTTTGATTATAGCATGTGTTAACGTGGTCGTCGAAATAGCGAGTGTGTGACCGGACCTTAAATCGTCGTCGTAAACTACTGTTCGCCGTGTTGCTTGTCAAGCGACATAAAGCGTAGGCGCTCAGGGTGGAAGTATAGCTCGACTCGTCCAACAGGTCCGTTACGATGCTTAGCGATGATGAGATCGGTAATATTCTCGCGCTCTGTTTCAGGGTTGTAATATGCTTCGCGGTAGATAAACATCACGATATCGGCATCTTGCTCGATTGATCCTGATTCACGTAGGTCGGCAAGTTGAGGGATCTGTGGACTGCGTGATTCAACCGAACGCGATAGCTGTGAGAGCGCAATCACAGGAACATTTAATTCACGGGCGATCAACTTGAGGCCGCGGGAAATCTCACTCACCTCTTGAACGCGGTTACCATCATTCTTGCCACTTCCCTGCATCAGCTGGAGGTAGTCGATGATGATAAGGCCAATCGGCTGTTCGTGAGCGATGCGACGTGCTTTGGTGCGCATTTCCAGCACCGAAACGCCTGGCGTGTCATCAATAAATATTGGCGCTTCGGCCATCTCGCCCATTGCATCTGAAAGCTTTGAAAAGTCTTCGTCCGATAGGTTACCCGTACGAATATTCCACGCGTCAACACCGGATGCATCGGCGAGCATACGGTCGACTAGCTGCTCTTTACTCATCTCGAGGCTAAAGAATAATACGGCTTGCTTTGCAACGGTCGCAACGTTATAGGCAAGGTTTGTGACCAGGGTCGTTTTACCCATCGCTGGACGGGCGGCGAGGATGATAAGATCAGAGCGCTGCAATCCGGCGGTCATATTGTCGAGGTCGCGGTAGCCGGTGCGAACACCGCGAAGTGCGCCCTTGTTACGATGCAGCTCCTCCATGCGATCGAAGCTATCGTTTAGAATTGTTTCGATGCTGGTAAGGTCCTGCTTAAGCGATTGATCACTAACGCTAAATAGCTCGGCCTCTGCCCGCTCTAGTAGCTCCTGGGTGGTGTTGTCTTCGTCAAACCCAAGTTCAGTAATTGCCGTACTGGCTTTAATGAGGCGCCTGCGAACTGCTTTTTGTGACACCATTTCAGCATACGCCTCTGCGTGCGCTGCGGTCGGAACGTAATTTGTTAGCTCTGTTAAATAGGCCGATCCACCGACGATATCAAGCTCATCTTTTTTCTTTAGCTCATCACTGAGTGTGAGTAGGTCGACTGGTTTGTGTCGTTCGTATAGCCGGGTCATGCCTGCAAAAATCGTTGCATGACGCTTGTCGTAAAAGTCCTTTGGTTTGACGTGTTCGCTAACGTCCGCCAGCGTTTCTTCGTCAATTAAAACAGCACCGAGTAATGACTTCTCGGCGTCGATATTTTGCGGGGGCACTTTTCCTGCCGTTACTTCTCTGTTTGCCATAATTTACTGACTAAGAGGCTATTCGCCTACGCTCACTTCTTCTCCTCCACCCATAATAGCAGCTACCGCCGCCGCTGTCTCGTCTTTTGGTGGTGGTGGCGTGCCGATGGTCTCAAGTAGGATATCGCCTGCACCAATTTTTGCCAGTGCGTCCATCAGATTCAGTCGATGCTTCGGATCGTCAAGCTTCCGTTTCCAGAATGGTGTTCCAGTGTACAGGGTCACCTTATTACCATCATGTTCGTAGCCACATTTTCCAAGGACACTGTAGATGGCGACGTAATTTGAGCGAGTAAATTCGATAAGTGTGTCCCAGTTAAAGTCGAAATCATTGCCCGATGTTTGTGGCGCGGGAGGAGTGGTTGTCGTGGGTGCTGATTGAGTGGCGTGAGCTGCTGCTGGCTTTGGAGCTGGTGCGGCTGCGGGTGTGGATTCAACTGCTTTTGCTACTTGCTTTGCAATTGGCACTTCGGATGGGTGGACTTTGGTTGCCTGTTTTTGAAGCTCGGCGATCGGGGCACTTACTTCGGGTGCCGGTGCTGTTAATGCAGCGACTTTCGGCTTTGGTGCTGCGTGTGCGGCAAGGGTTGTTAGTAATTTAATCTCAGGTTGAGATGACTTTGCGACATCAAGCAGCTGATCTAGCAGCGATAAATACTGTGGTTTTTCTGCGATGATTTCACGTATAGCAGTAATTAACTGGCTGGCAATGATAGTGGCCTGGATTCCATTCTTGTTACTGTCGTCAAGTGCTGCGACGATCGCACCCAGATCTTTTGTATCGTAAGCGGACAGTAAATTGTTTATGAGCGTCGTCGGCGCAAGTCCAAGTGACTGCTCGATGAGTTCGCGAGTGATTATCGTCTTTTCGTCGGCCAGACCTCGTATTTGATCGAGCAAGCTGATACTATCTCTAAAACTGCCGTCGCCTCTAATTGCGATCAGCTCAAGTGCGCTGTCGTCTATACTGATGTTTTCCTTGTCGGCAATTGAACGCAAGTGACCTACAACGTCATTGCGGCTTATGAGGCGGAAAGTAAACTGCTGTGTACGGCTAATGATTGTCGCTGGTAGTTTGTCGACGTCGGTGGTTGCTAGGATGAATACGGCATGCTCTGGCGGCTCTTCGAGTGTTTTTAAGAGGGCGTTAAATGCCTGTTTTGACAGCATATGCACCTCGTCGATAATGTAGATTTTCTTGTCAGCAGCAACTGGCGCTATTTGTACCTTTTCACGTAGATCGCGAACATCTTCGACACCGTTATTGCTTGCCGCGTCAATCTCAATAATGTCTAGGTTGGTTTCCTCTTCGTCGTATGGCAGTTTGTTGATCTCATGCGCAAGGATACGAGCAATCGATGTTTTGCCGACGCCGCGCGGGCCTGTTAGTAGGTAGGCGTGACTGACTCGTCCTTTTTCGAGTGAGCGGCGTAAAATATCGGTCACGTGCGACTGCCCGATGACTTCATCGAGCGATTTGCTGCGGTATTTTCGGTACAATGCCCTGGACATTAACAAGTTCCTATTCTATTTCTGTTTCTATTGTACGCTGAATTGCTGGCTGGGCGTGTTGTTGTTTTTGTAAAAAGTTAAAATAATGAGATCTGCTGAGCCGGCGTTTCGATCGGCGTAACTGTATCGCTAAAACTCATCGTGTAGCCGACATATTTTTTTAAAGGAAGCATTAGCAGTGAATCGTCTTGTCGACAAAATAATAATGTCCCCAATTGCCCGATACATATCCCTGATACAGTATGTATATCTGATGTATTATGTGCAGAACCTAGATTCGGTGTGTCGTTAGAAAAATAACGATCGTCGAATGACAAAAGCTTACTTTCAAGGTTGACGTTTAACGTGGCGGTAATGCGCTGGTGTGTCGCTTCTAGCTCATTTTGCGCAGTAGTCGCGTCATAGCGTGATGTCGCAAGTTCAACCTTTTTGTTGAGTTGTACTGTTTCTTTAATGCCGGGCATTTTTGCGATCTGTGCTTCATAGTGTCGAGCGATGTGCGCAGTGGGAAATTCCCCTAGTATTAGCGCGTATCGTGCACCTTGCTCTAGTAATCGTGCGTTTCCACGTTTTGCATGGGAGATACCTACTTTTACGATGCCCTGTCCAAAATACGCAAGATAGAGGATATGCGGCTCTTGGTTACGGGCTTCTTGCTGTTCAGATATAGACGTCGCGTGATAAAAGGCTGGATTGAATCCGGTACGTTTTTGGCACGCCGGGCATTGTTCGTATTTTGCGTCGACCATAGAGCTCGATGGGCAGACGAAGCGCTCACCCTTTGTGATATCATGCCAGCCCGTACAAAATCGCTGTGACGTATCAAAACCGAGCGTGAATGATTTTTGCAATGGATAAAAGTTGATAAACTCAGCGCCACGCTGAAGTAGCAAAAGCGGCTCTTCCTTACTGGAAAAGCCGACATTCGCTAGTAGATAGCTGCCGTTGTCGGGCATGAATGACTAAAGCGCTGCTTCGACTGCCGCCCAGGTAGCGTCAGGATTCTCTTCAGGGATGACGATAGTTACTTGATCGCCGATATTGATACGGAAGTATGTCACGCTCGCAAGGAGGATGCGGTATTCGCGGCCGTTTGCTTCGACGTAATACGCGCCGTCGTGCTGCGTCAGCGTACCGATGATTTGTCGGCGCTCTGTTGGGTTGATTTGTTTGTAGATAAATCCGCCGTCATCAGCAATCGTCAACTTAAGGATGTCACCCTCAACAAGCTTTGATTTACTTGCATAGTTTGCAGGAACTGGGTAGCTCTTGCCGTCTGGGCCGATCATAACCTGACCATCAAAGACGCCTTCGACGATTTTGCCGCCGACATCTTCCTGGCTGTTTCGTGGCGTTACGATTTGATCATCATCACCGATGATACTGATTAGTAATTCTTTTGCGGCAGCGAGGTTAGTCTCTGCCTCTTGGATCAACGATCGTAGTCGTTTAACCTGTTTTTCTGGTAATTCAGACATGGTAACTCGCAATTTCCTTTTTGTCTTTTTTGTAGTGGTATTACCTCTATATATATCACCCGTTGTAAATTATGTCAATACTAGTTGCCGCCAGCCCACGAGCGCCACGGGCCCGATGTCGTGTCGCTCGAGGCATACCCTGCACCGCTTGCCGTCCAGCCCGTCACGACGCTGTCGCACAGTGTACTCGCGACGCCGCCGCTCCAACTAGTGGCCCCGGTGTATTCTGTAATTGCGCCGCTGTTCCTTAGGTAGAATTTCTTGCCTGACTTGCTTTGTGCAAGAATGATGTATTCAGATGGATTTGCCGTCGTCGGGAAGCAAAGCAGCAGGTTGTATCCGGCATTAGGCGCGACGGCATAACTATTCTTGTTAACCTTTATATTTACGACTGCTGCAAGTGTCGTGTTGTTAGTCGGGTACGAGTCGGTTGTGCTGTCGACCCTCCCTACTTCTAGTTGTTTGGCAATATTACGCAGGTCAGATTGAACAGACGTGTCTGATGCGCGGTTTTGGACACCGTTATACGCGACAATGGTAATGGCGGCAAGGATGCCGATAACCACAATAACAATCAAGAGTTCAACAATCGTAAACCCGCTTACGCTTTTTTTCATGTACTTAGTATACCAAAGGCTCGTCAGTAAAAATAATCAATTTTCTTTTCCACATGATTATTAGGGGTCAGTCAAAAAGCGTTGTTAATTTTGCTCTTGCAAACAAAAACCGCTCTGGTATAGAGCGGTAGTTGATCGATAGTTAACAATTGGTCGAATAATTGAAATTAGCTAAGTTCGACTGATGCGCCAGCTTCTTCAAGCTGCTTCTTAGCAGCTTCAGCGTCATCTTTTGAAACTTTTTCTTTGATTGCTGATGGAGCTTCGTCAACAAGTGCTTTAGCTTCACCAAGACCAAGGCCAGTGATTTCTTTAACAGCCTTGATAACTGCAACCTTAGATGCACCAGCATCCTTCAAAGTAACAGTAAATTCAGACTTTTCGTCTTCAGCAGGACCAGCTTCAGCAGCAGGACCAGCAACAGCAACAGCTGCAGCAGCAGGCTCGATGCCGTATTCGTCTTTTAGGATAGTTTTAAGGTCGTTAACCTCAAGTACAGTAAGCTTTACGAGCTCTTCTGCAAGTTTTTTAATGTAGCAAAAGATTATTGTGGAGTAGATCAATCCTGTAGTCTACACTTCCATATTGGTAATGTATTTAAAGGGCTATCTTTACAAGAAAGAAAAGAACTTATGATTGCTATTTATATGCTGTA
>JALRDA010000122.1 GCA_023257145.1 Candidatus Saccharimonadia bacterium
GGCGGTATCTATAACGCACTTCGTGATGTGCAATTAGAATACAGCGCACCGGAAACATATGAAGATGCGAAACGAGTTGCTCCGCCACGCCCGCAGCAAGCAAATCGATCTGCAAACCCAAATCCACCAACACAACCATAGATAAGCAAATATTCAATTTAACCCTTGTCAACTCTTGACTTATTATTTTAATGCTTGCAATTTTATTAAATATGGTGTATAGTAGCCAGCATTAGAAACGTTTTATGTGCCCACAGAAGTGCACAAGGAACCACCACCAATGAGCCAAGAAATTCCGCAACGACCAGTAGATTCATCAGACTCTAACGAAAATGACGTCATCCATTCAGGAAAATTTGAAGGGCCGATGCGCGAGTCACCGCTTGAAGGTGCACTACCAATCGTGCCAGGCCTTGCAGCGCCTAATACTGTGTATGAAGGATTTGCAAACCGACCACCTGAAGCACATGAACGTCCCGCATTCGATCAGAAAAAAGCTGATCTGCGAGACAGCCATACTACAACTGCAACACCTGAAAAAAGTAGCAAGACTAAACGTAATGTAATTTTAGCAGCAGGTGCTACCGCACTAGCATCTGGCCTTGTTGCGATTGGCGCCTGGTTAGGCAATAGTGGAAATGGTGAAAATAAAAATAATCTACCACCCGCACCTGAACAGACAAACGCAGGTCCGGCTATCGTACCTGGCCCGGCTGAAACATCTGCCCCAGCTGTAGTTGAAACAACCGCACCGGCAAACTCAAAAGAGTTTCAGTCTCCAGAGCTTGAAGCACGCTATGATTCAATCGTAGAAGCGGTTCGCGTTCCAGTGGACAAATACCCAGATGCAGAATCTGCCTATGCAAAATTCTCTGATGATTTGGAAAAATGGGTTAACCTAAAGCCAAGCAAAGATGATGTCGCACAGTTCCAAGATTACAAATCCGATCGACAGCAAGAGTTTAACGGTAGTGCTGGTGTCGTAATCGATATCGACAGGGAAGCCTACATCGATACGATGTTTGCCGACGGCAATGGCGGTGCATTTGCAAAGGAGATTAATGGCTTCAACCAAATGCTCAATGGAAATTACGATTCGACATACAACGAGACAGCTCCATATAACCTAACCTACACACTTGTAGATGAGCCTTCAATTTCAGCCCCTGCTAGTAATAACCGACTTTCACCAGTTATCGCAACCTATCGCTTGCAGGATAATGCAGCTCTTAACTCAATCAGCAAGTGGCGTACAGAAAGTAAAAATCCACCAGTCATCGATGAAAAACACGGTGTCTACATGGAAATGATTGTCGTCGGCGAAGGCGCAGACGCTGAATGGAAAATTCAAAAGGCCCAAATCGTTAACCGCAAGTAGTATCTGCACAGTATAGAATTAGCTTTCATTTTCATAGTAGTTGTTGCATAATCAAAGCATAACTATTATGAAAATGAAGCTTCTTTTATTTTTGGGCTTAATTATTGGTAGCTTGAGTGCATCTGCCGTATTTTCAACCTCGGCGAACGCCGCAGGGGAAACATACCGTTGGCAGGATGAAAATACTATTATCGGTACTGGCGGAAGCTATGACAACGAAGTAAAAAAGAATGTCGACTCAGGGACAACCACACGTGCCATACCCGTGGGTTCGGTGACATTCAAACGAGAGGGTACTTCTGCCATCTTCAAAGCGCCGACATCTAACATATTTTATGTTGTAGAGACAAGTGGGACAAGAGGCGGTGCGAGTATGTGTAACTTGCAGCTATCGATAACGGTTGATACAAAAAACGTTTCAACAGGCAGCGTACAGCCTAACGACCCGGGACAAAAATCATGCCCTAATAGTGGAATAGGCGCGACGGCTGGCATTACCGGCACAGGTCCAGATCCTGCAACATTTACTGCCGCCGGTGGCGGTGGAACTGGAGCGACGGACGAGGTCAGTACGTGCCAGATTGATGGAGTTGGATGGATTATTTGTCCAGTCATGAATTTTATCGGTGGAATTACCGACCAAGCATACGTCGCCGTGCAAGCACTCCTAACAACCCAACCGCTATCGTTTAGTACGACAGGCAATCCAATCAACGACGCCTGGACGATTATGCGCAATTTCGCGAATATTGTATTCGTCATTGTTTTTCTTTTGATTATTTTTTCTCAGCTGACAAGTATAGGTGTTTCTAATTACGGTATTAAAAAGATATTGCCGCGTCTAATCATTGTAGCTATTCTTGTAAACGCGTCGTATATAATATGTGCACTTGCGCTAGACATATCCAACATACTTGGTAGTAGTTTAAAATCATTATTCGATGGCATTACGGCAAATTATAAAGTATCACTCGGTAACGAGCAGACTGCGGGCGTATTCAATGGTCAAAACATGTTTACGAATGTTATCGGGGCAGTGTTAGCGGGTGGGACGGCAATAGGCATCACAACAATGCTAGGATTGTCGGTTTTACTTCCTATTGCTATCACTGCACTTGCGGCAATTGTGACGGTTGTTGTCGTACTTACGCTTCGGCAGGCATTAATTATCGCTTTGATTGTCATATCACCACTGGCGTTTATAGCATTCCTATTGCCGAATACCGAAGGTTGGTTTACAAAGTGGCGTAAGCTATTTATGACACTCCTATTAATGTACCCAGTTATAGCCGTTATTTTTGGTGTGTCGGCATTCACTGGTGCGATTATCATGAACAGCGCCTCAGGTGACACTAAAGTGCTCGTACAAATTATGGGCGCTGGCGTGACAATTATACCGCTCTTTATCACACCGGTTATTATGAAAACAGCAGGCACATTCTTGAATCGAATAGGTGGCAATCTCAACAATCCCAACAAGGGGCCGTTTGATCGTATGCGAAAGGGCGCTGAAGGTATTCGTAAACGACAAGAAGGTCGCCGGTCTATCCGTGCGCTAAGCGGAGAGCGGACTATGGGCTTTGGTAAATATCAACGAGCAGCAAAGCGAAGCAGAGTTGAGTCGGGCATCGAAAGTGAAAGAAAGCGCGCAGAAGCGGACTATTTATCACAAAAAACGCTTGATAGCGCGAGTTTCCGAAATAAAGCTGCGGGTGGCTTAACAATAGGTCCCGACGCACCTCAAGAAGCTATACAGCGCGCAATGAACTCAGCAATTGACGTACAAGCCCAGATTGAAGCATCGGAAATCAAAGCAGCGAGTGCACAGATTGAACATGCCGCTATACCAAATGATATGATTCAAGCTCTCGCAATGGGTAAGCGTGAATACATCGAGAACGGTGTCACGAAGCCTGTGACGCTAGGCGATAGCGATGCGATGAGAAAAGCTGCCATTCAGCAACAGGTCGCTAGTGGTCAAGCAGATAAAATTAGCGCGCTCGTTGATCAGTACGGTGGACAAAAAAGCGAAGAGAGCAAGACACTTGCAAATGCACTTCAGTCCTCTAGTGGTCGCCCAGGTTGGATTGGCGCTGGGGCGATTGAAGCGATTAGACAGGGTGAGGCTGTCGGTAAAAATGGGCTTTCGACAACCGAAACACAGATCGAAGGTGCAATTAAAAGCGGCGCTTACTCTCCTGAGAAAATGGCGAGTGCTGATGCAGATGATCTTAAGATGGTTGCCGATTATGTACATAAAACAAATCAAAACGCCACACCAGAACAAAAAGCGCAACGCGATCTTCTTGTTAAAAATGCACAGACAGCGTTATCTGACCCAATCCTTTCGACTAAGTTAGGCAAGCGCGGGTCAAACGTCGAAGCTATCGCCTATCAAACCGCAGGTGTTGATCCGGCTGCAGCTCGCACTACTGGCCCTTCAACAAATACTAGCCAAACACCGCCAGCCGCACCGGGTACACTAAATATTCAGCACACGCCGCCAGCTAACGCGAATCCAGGTAATGCTCGCACCGCGCCTCCTCAAAATACGAACAACTTTAACGGTAATAACCGTAGTCCTGGCGGAGTATACGTCCCTAACGGCTACCAAGCACAGCCGCAGCAGCCGCCACAAAATCCGCCACAAGGCCCTCCGTCCAATACGCCATAACATTGATGTTAATCACTGTATAAAGCATGTCATCTGCGGTATACTATAAGCACTATGGCAGTCTACAAGGTACCGCAGGATGTCGAGGCAGATGACAAGCTCATCGGCCCGTTTAGTTTCCGCCAATTTATCTATTTGATTATTGTTGCAATCTCAATTGCGCTTGCGTGGGGGCTTGCTCAATTATTTATTCCGCTCGCAATCATTCCGCTACCAGTCATTTTATTTTTTGGTGCACTTGCATTACCACTACGCAAAGATCAGCCAATGGAAATTTATTTGGCTGCTGTCGTGTCGTTTTATTTAAAGCCACGTAAACGCCTTTGGCAGGCGGACGGAATTCAATCGCTGGTTGAAATCACCGCACCAAAAGTTGTCGAGATACAGCGAACAAAAGATTTAACGCAAACCGAAGCCGAGCGTCGTTTGTCATACCTTGCAGATATCGTTGATACAGGTGGGTGGGCGATTCGCGGTGTCGCTACCGCACAAACAACAAGTCCGATGCAAAATGAATTCTTCTACGAGGCACAGCAAGCCGAGGATGTCCTGGCTACCGATAGTAAAGTCGCTGGTTCGTTCGATGCGATGATTAATAAATCAGATCAGCGGCATCGTCAAGAAGTATTAGATCGTATGCATCAAACTGAAATTGCACCGACGCAATCAGCAGCGCAATCAATCGCACCATCACTAGCAGATCCCTATGCAATCTTTGGCGCACCAACCGAACCACCGTCACTTCCAACTGATACTTCTATTTTTTCAGACACACCTACGGCTACCGCCGTACCGACACTGCAAGTCGCGGTTGACACTCCTAGCATACAACCACAAGTCAGCTTTAATCCTTACCCAAATGCAATGCATCAATCGGTCGTCACACCACTGAGTGAACAACCAGCGAGTACGCCGCCAGAATACACACACTCGACGCAGCAACAGTATCAGACGGCCGCCCCGCAACAGGCCACACAACCACCAACAGCTCCACAGCCAGCGCCAATAACCACTAGCGAAAATGTTGTATCACCTGATATAATAGACTTAGCAAAAAATCACTCTGATCTGTCTATCGAGACACTTGCGCGTCAAGCAAACCGCAATCGTCAACAAGAAGCGGATGAGAATGAAGTGGTGATATCGCTACGATAAGGTGAGATAGTCGTAACAACAAGGAAGAATGGGATCGTGCCACCGAATAATCAACAACAACCTCAGGCTACGCCAATGAACTCCGGTGCAATGGGCACTAATCAGCAGCCGCCAGTACCAAATGCGCCAACCGCAGATCAGACCAGTAAGCCATCCGTAGCGCAAAACACGACGCAGAACAGCTTGCTGATTTCTGAAATTCGTGACGGCATGGTTATTATGAGCGACAGCAGTTTTCGCGCAGTCATCGCCTGTAAATCTATTAACTTTGACTTGAGGAGTTCGCGGGAACGCGAAGGTGTTGAATACAGCTACCAGAATTTCCTTAATGCGCTGTATTTTCCGATTCAAATATTTATTCGCTCACAGCGCGTCGATATCGGCCCGTACATCGAACGATTAGTAACAATCCGCCGCGCTCAAGATAACATGCTTTTGAATGTCCTGATGGACGATTACATTAACTTTATCGATATCTTATCCCAAGAAGCAAATATTATGGATAAAAGCTTTTTTATCGTCGTACCGTTCTATCCAGCGGGTGATTTAAACAGCCTAAAAGAGCAAGGCAAAGGTTTCTTTAGTAAAGTATTCGCTAAACCACAAACAACGGCAACGAAAATTGATAAAGCTGCCTACGACAAAGCCAAAGACGAAATTAAAAACCGCGTCGATTCGGTCACGAGCGGACTATTTCAAATTGGCGTTAAAAGTGTACAACTAAACACTAAAGAGCTTGGTGAGCTTTACTATAATATGTACAACCCCGACACGGCGGTTCGTGAACCACTAGGTGATTTTGAAAACGTTACCTCAACCTATGTCAAAAAAGGCGAGGGCGAAGCCGCGCGACCACATCTTCAAGAAGGGGGAATGTAATCATGGGTAAAAAGAAATTAGATCCAGTCGATATCGCCGCCCAGCAGCGCGCTGCAGAACAGCTCGAAGTCGAGCAAGCCTTCTTGAAGGGTATGACAACACTGCGCGATTTGATCGCCCCAAGTAGTCTAGAAATCCACTCTAGCCATTTCCGACTAGGGACAAAATACGGCCGCACACTATACGTCTACGGCTATCCACGGCAAATTTACACAGGCTGGCTCAGTACACTTATTAATATCGACGAAGTACTTGACATTAGTATGTTTATTTATCCGGTCGACAGTCAGGTCGTGCTAAATAACCTGCGCAAAAAAGTCACACAGCTAGAAGCATCGATGTCGATCAATAACGAAAAAGGTCGTACTCGCGATCCAGGACTAGAAGCCGCAATGGCGGACGCCGAAGAGCTTCGCGACCAATTACAGGTTGGTGCCGAGCGTTTCTTCCGCTACGGCCTATACGTCACGTTATATGCCGACAGTCTAGATGAGCTAAGCTTTGTGCAACATAAAATTGAAACACTATTTGGCCAGCAATTAATCTTTAGTAAAGTTGCTAGTAGCCAGCAAGAGCAGGGAATGAATAGCACCATTCCACAAATGAGCGACCAACTGCAAATTCGCCGCAATATGAATACCGGTGCTATTAGCACTAGTTTCCCATTCACTAGTGCCGACCTGACTCAAGAAAAAGGCGTCCTCTACGGCATTAACATGCACAATAATGGCCTGGTTATTTTTGATCGTTTCTCTTTGGAAAATGCCAATATGGTTGTGTTTGCAAAGTCTGGAGCGGGTAAGTCATTCACGGTTAAATTAGAGGCACTCCGCAGCATGATGGTCGGTGCCGACGTTCTTATTATTGACCCAGAAAACGAATATCAAAAATTGTCAGATGCTGTCGGTGGCAGTTATATTCGCCTCAGCTTGAACGCTGATACGCGTATTAATCCATTCGATTTACCACGCGTCATTGATAATGAAGAAGCGGACGACGCACTTCGTGCGAATCTTGTAACACTCCACGGTCTATTACGCCTAATGCTTGGCGGTAGCCAGATGACGGCAAGTGGACAGATGATGGCTGGCTTGAATCCAGCAGAAGAAGCGGATCTTGACCAAGGGCTCATTGACACCTATGCACGCGCTGGTATTACCAGTGACCCCTTAACACACAATTCGTTGCCACCAACCATTTCTGATCTATATGACACGCTACTTCACATGGGTGGCACTGGACCAGCACTCGCGCAGCGCCTTCGCAAATACACAACCGGTACATTTGCAGGTATCTTCAGTCAGCAAAGTAATATTGATATCAACAATCATATGGTCATCTTTAATATTCGTGACCTTGAGGATGAACTACGCCCAGTAGCGATGTATATCGTCCTGTCACACATCTGGAATATCACGCGGTCGCAGCAACGTAAGCGCATGTTGATCGTGGATGAGGCATGGCAGCTGATGAAATACGACGATTCAGCTAACTTCTTGTTTAGTCTCGCAAAGCGCGCTCGAAAATATTACCTTGGCCTAACGACAATCACTCAGGATGTCGAAGACTTTATGGGTAGCAAGATGGGCCGTGCAATTGTTGCCAACTCCTCGATGCAGCTACTATTAAAGCAATCTTCCAGCGCCGTTGATGTGCTGTCGGATGTCTTTAAGTTGACCGAAGAAGAGAAGAAGCGTCTTGCAAACTTCCCAGTTGGACAAGGACTATTCTTTGCCGGACAAAACCATGTACACATTCAAATCCAAGCGAGTCCAACAGAGACCGGGCTCATTTCGACAACGCCAGTGCGCAATAATGCACCACCAGCGCAAACACAATCGCCCAGTGGCTACATGAGCCCAGGTGAATACAGCGTATAATAAAGATAAATTACTATGGCATATAGAGGTGATGTAGACGAGAGGCAGGCGGCGGATCAAAAATATGATCTGTCGAGTGATGTTCGCCGCAGAGAAGCGGCGGCTCTTGAAGACATGGAGCGAAATTACGGTGAGTCCGCCGATAGCAGCCAAGAAGATGCTAATATCGCCAAGGCTAAAGCGCAGAACGATAGCGGTGAGAATATCAAAAATGCTGATGATGCCGAAAAAAACCCGATGAACTTCCAGTCCGGCCCGGGCTCATCTGGTACGCCAACAGGGCAGCGACTTAAAAATGCATTTACCATTACTAAGAAGAAGGGTGTGATCGCCGGTATTGTCACACTTTTAGGCGGCGGCGGTATATTACTGACTGGGTTTGGCGCGCCCGCAATGCTGTTGATGCAAATTACCGATATTTTTACTAATAACTTTAACGATGCACACGCTGCTCTCACTATTCGAACAACATCAAATATCGCACATAAAATCAGCAGTGCACGTAACAGTTTTTCCGAAACCTCTGACGGTAAATGCGGCGTTCGATGTAAACATACGACAATGAGCGATGCGACCGTACGTAATTTAGAAGCACGTGGCTTCAAAGTTCTACCCGAGGAGGGAAGCGGTAAATTTAACCGTCGCATCGTTCAATCTCTTGAGTTTCCTGATGGAAA
>JALRDA010000062.1 GCA_023257145.1 Candidatus Saccharimonadia bacterium
TCCTCAACACCAGCTTTCGCTGAATCGTACGCACTTTGCGAAAGATCACTCGCCGTTGCTTGACGTTGATCTTTTAGCATCAGCTGAATAAAACTAACAGTAATAATAATCATCAGTAGTGTCGCAAAAACAACGACAAACAATGAGACTGCTCCGTGCTGTTTTTGCTGTTGTGTTGTTGTCATTACTTATCACTCCCTGATTTGTTACCCGCTCGTGCGATGATGTCGAATTGATTTACTGAACAATAATCTTGCTTACCCGCTCCGTCTGCCGGCGGGCGACAGGATCTGTCATTCGTCGCCAATTGTTCACTGTCATTAGTACCTATAACGATTGATACGGCATAGATTGCCTGGCCAGTAGTTGCATCAGTAGCGCCATTCGTAACCGTCAGTGCGTGCACGACGAGGTCGCGATCACCACTGGTTAGCATCTCCGATGCGTCCGCTCTATTAATCGACACTGCTGGTTGTGCGCACAAATCACCGCCCGGATCGGTCACTTTTGCAAACCGAACTGCCGCATCTACACCAGAGCCAGTACTGTACTTGTTGTAAAAAGAATTACTAGTGATTGCACGTCCGTAGTTCCATACATAGGTGTAGCGCCCTAGACATAGGCGCCCGCCACCATCACGAACAACATATTTCGATGTTTCTGTTGCCGGTGATGCATCGAGCTTTGGCGTGACATCAAACGGCACTGCTGATGAAATGCTGCGTTGAATTTCATCAGAAATAGCGCGGCCAGCCTGATTTACTTCACGAAGCGTTATGCCCTTGTTATAGATGGCACTAATTTGTATGGTAGTTATCGCAATCGCAACCAACAGCACCGCAATAAAGGTCATCGCTAGCATTAATTCAATTAATGTAAATCCTTTATTATCTTGGTTCATATAACCTCACAATCGTTCCTAGTGTCATTGGCGTACCGCTTCCGGCGCCACTCCAGCATGCTCTAATATGGAAATCAACAAAGCCCGTCCCGTTAGTGTTAGCGGCAGACGGCACTGCTTCGATCCAGATACCATACGCTTGGTTAATACTCGACTCAAATTTACCGTCTCCGTCCGCGTCAGTTGGCGGGTTATAAATAACCTGTGAAAACGGTGGCAAAGATGAGCCGGCAGCCGGTGTCGACAGTGGCACTGAACTGCCAACGGTCGCCATGCGTGCATTCAAGATAAACGGACGATCTCCCGGAATAGTGGCTGGACATACCGGACCATTCGTTTCACCAAACGGTGATGCAGATGCGGCACCTTTGCCGGTATTTTTATCTGTCATCTTGACCCACTCGGCCGCAGTTCCCGTTGGAGCAGCGCCGTCTTTTTGATAAGCCGCTACGTACGCCTGATGAATATAGCGGATTGCCTCCGCCTGAGCATCCATCTGCGCACGCACCAGCGTAATTTCAAGTGATCGTTGCGCCGTAGCGATCCCCTGGTTCATGATCGTCAAACTACCAACCGCCACAAGCGCAAAAATAGCGAACGCAAACATCACCTCGATGAGAGTGTCGCCGCGTTGATTGTTACGCCGAATTAATCGCATACACTCGTACTTTCTAGCGGAACCTGAATCGCCCCCTGGCTGGTCGCATACGCACTAACCTGCACCGACATACGATTACCGCCAACCGAGCCCATTGCACGATCAACACATAAATTCCTGACCGCACTGCTGTTTGCCGCCGTAATCATACTTTTAAGATCAGTAACCACCCCTTCACTTGAATACGTCATAGTTGAGCCGCTTAGTGGCGATCTGATAATAAGCATCGTCAACGGTGACGGCTGAGAAGTCTTTGGTTTGACCACCTTTGCCCCCCAAGCGATATCAGCAGTATCTTGACCGATAGTCGAGGTACCAAGGCGATAATTCGTTGTCACCTCAAGAATATCACTAGCCGCCTCTGGGACACCGGGTGTTCGATACCCAATAATATTAGAGGCGCTGATCGTGGTTCCTGCTTCGTCGACAACAATGTAGCGACCCAATATAATACACTCACTTGTCCCACGAGATTGTGGCGAAACAATGTCCGGCGGCTGCACCACCACCGCATTGGCGCATGCCTCGGTCCCATCACGTCCGTTAACCACGTTCGACGTTTCGCTATACTGCTGCTGTATAAATGATTTCAGCGAATTGACGCTGTCGCGATAACGCTGCGAATTAATTGCAACCCCTGAACCTGTTAAAATAGCAGCCGTAAGTGCCCCGGCAACACCCAGAAAAAGCATCGTCTCGATCACTGTAAAACCGTTGTTTGCCTTGGTGCCCATGTGCGCTAATTATAGCATAAGTAGTATGTCAGTGATAAGACTTTTGCTCGCTAGAACGAGAGCGTGAAATAGAGGTTAATCAGCATAGGGCCCCAGATAGCAGCCACGACTGTACCTATAATCAAAAATGGACCAAACGGCACGCGAGACGTGCGCGTAAGCTTGTGCATCGCCATGCCAGGGATAACAATCAGACACCCGATTAAATTGGCTGCAAACAATGCGATAAAAGCTAGCTGCCAGTCGCTCAACAGTAGTCCCAGCGCAAGCCCAAGTTTTACGTCACCAAAACCAATCCACTGCCCCTTTGATATCTTGTGAAGCACATAGTACATGCCGCTTAAAATCACTACAGATCCAGCAATACTAAAAAGCGTCTCAACAGGATGCTGCGCCGTTATTACTTTGCTGATCGCCACCAGTCCGCCGATCCCTACTAATGGAAAGACGATCACATCAGGCAACAAGAACCACTTCAGATCATAGGCAAAAAGAATCGCCAACAGTACGCCAGATATCAGCCACAGAATAAACTGGAAGATAGCCGTCATCGTTAGCAAATCTGTCGGCCAAAGTAGGTATGAAAGGACGAAGAACCCGGCGACGCCAACTTCCATCAGCGGCTCGAACCAGCCAATTTTCGTACGACAATAGCGACATTTGCCGCCCAAGCCCACCCAACTAGCAAGTGGCAGCAAATCATACCAAGCTAATACATGCCCACAATGTAAACACTGTGAACGATCAGTGCGAACACTCGCTTTGGTGAGTGGTAAAAGTTTTTTATACTCTTTTTTATCAATAGTCTCACCGTCAGCTTTATCGGCAACCAACTGCCTAGCGCGAAGACGCCAAACACTCGCACCCGCAAAACTACCGAACATTAGTCCCAATACTATCAATACCGCGTATACAAAAATTTCATCCATAAGCACCATCATACCGTACATTGCCCACAAAAGAAAAACCTCGACTGATTTGTCGAGGTTTTCTGACTAATGACAAGGTGTCGATTAGTTATTGACGCAGGCAGTACCACCACCTTCAAGCTTGTACTGGATAGCAACCTTTGAGTTACCCTGGCCGGCTTTTGGTGGCTTATCACCGTCACACACCGCACCACGAGTAAAGTACATGGGCGCATAGTCACCCTCTGTTACAAATGCATCAGGCGCAGTGCCAGGGGTGAATCTATAATCGTCACCGTTCGGATCTGCAAATGAATCACCACCAACGGTCAAATACTTAGGGATAAGGATTGAGTTGAATTCAGCATCCGCAGGGAGTGCATTACGATTGTTTGATTGGTAACTCTGAATTGCTGTCTGAACACGAGCAACGTCATTCTTGCGCTGCGTGTCACGCTGACTGCGCTGCAATGCAGGCAAGGCGATAAACACCATCAAGAAGATCAATGCCGCAATTGCAAGCACCAACACGACTTCGATAATCGTGAATCCTTTTTCTTTATTTGTCTGTGGTACGTTCATAAAATCTTTTCCACCTTTCTATGAACAAGGTTTTTTATAGTGCGTCAAAACGCTTACGCTAATAGTACTCTATCTGTCTATTGTTTGTCTATACATTAATACTGTTTACCAGGCTATAGATAGGTAGCAAGATCGCGCCTACCATTCCGCCGGCTACAACAGCGAGCACAACCATCAAAATTGGCTCAATCGCGGTTGAGATCGTCTTAATCTCTTCATCAAGCTCATCCTCGTAGACCTGTGCCGTTTTCCCCATCATATCGTCAATCTTGCCGGACTGTTCACCAATTTTAATCATCTGTGGGACAAGTGGCAGAATATACTCTTCCGTCTGTAGCGACGCTGATAATGCTTTGCCCCCTTTGACTTTCTCTGCGGCACGATTGACACTATCACTGATAATTGTATTATTAACAGCCTCACTAGTGATGCG
>JALRDA010000075.1 GCA_023257145.1 Candidatus Saccharimonadia bacterium
ACATCAGGATGTGCCTTTTCGATCTCATCGAACAACACAACGCTGTATGGCTGACGGCGTATTTTATCGGTCAATTGACCACCGTCATCATAGCCGACATACCCCGCTGGGGCGCCAACTAAGCGACTACTCGTGTGTCGCTCGCCAAACTCACTCATGTCAATTTTTATCAGTGAATCCTCATTACCAAATACCTCGCGCGCAAGTACTTTTGCTAACTCGGTTTTACCAACCCCGGTTGGCCCCATAAAGACAAAAGAACCGATTGGACGCTTCGTACTGGCAACACCACTACGACTACGCCTAATAGCGCGAGCGACTTTTTCAACAGCTTCATTTTGACCGATAATATACTTACTAAGATGTTTTTCAAGGTTGCGTAGTAATTTCGCTTCAGACTTCTGAACGCGCTTTACTGGTATACCCGTCATCGTTGCAATAGCATGCGCGACGTCATCATCCTTCAATTTTATAGGCGTATTTTGTTCGTAATCTTGACGTGTCTCTTCTAGTTTTGCACTAATCTGACTGATACGCGTTTTGTAAAGCGCTGCACGTTCGTAATCTTCGCTTGCAACGGCATCTTCCATCTTTTCATTCAGATTTTTTAGTTGGCGAGTAAAATCTCGTAGTTTACTCGGTTTTCGTCCAGATTTTACCCGGACAAGCGCCGCAGCCTCGTCAATCACATCGATTGCTTTGTCCGGCATATAGCGCTCACTAACATAGCGTTCGGCCATGTACACCGCATCTTCGACAATTTCATCGCTCATCGTGACACCATGGTGACTTTCGTAGTGCGAACGCAAGCCTTTGATTATCGCGATAGTATCTTTAAGATTCGGTTCCGGAACGATGATCGTCTGAAAGCGACGCTCTAGCGCACTATCTTTTTCAATATGCTTACGATACTCATCAAGCGTTGTCGCGCCAATCATGTGCATTTCACCGCGAGCCAATGCTGGCTTGAGCATATTTGCTGCGTCAAGTGCGCCTTCGGCAGCACCAGCACCAACCAGCAGATGGAGCTCGTCAATAAATACAAGCACGTTCTTTTGTTGCCGCAATTCTTCAACCACCTTCTTTAGGCGCTCTTCGAACTCACCACGATACTTAGTACCAGCAATCATCGCCGCAAGATCCAGCTGGATAACCCGCTTATCAAGCAGGTGGTCTGGAACGTCCTCGCGCGCGATGCGCTGCGCCAGCCCCTCAACGATGGCCGTCTTTCCGACGCCAGGTTCGCCGATAAGTACCGGGTTGTTTTTCGTACGGCGACTAAGAATCGTTACTAAACGCTCTTCTTGTTCGTCACGGCCGATCACCGGATCAAGTTCATTTCGCTTTGCCTTTGCCGTGAGGTCGACACCAAAGGTCTCAAGCATTCCACCACGACCAGCACGACGCTTTGTGGGATTACCTTGAGTTGTATCGCTGTCGTTATATGAAGCATTCTGTCGATCAAAAAACTCTTCAAGCTCGCCAATGAGACTTGGGATATCTATGTTCATGTCACGCAGCAATACCGTAGCCCGTGCGTTCTTTTGGCTAAGAATACTATAGAGAATATGCTCAGTACCAAGGTGTTCTTGGTGGAACTCTTGTGCGATGTCCCAGCCCATTTTCAATGTCAGCTTCGCCGTCTCTGATAGGCCTTTCGCCCCTGTGCTCACCACTAAAGTTCGCGGTGTCAGATTAAGCGCTAGCTCTGCACGATCGAGTGTTATGCCCGCATCGGCTAAAACTTTTGCGCCTACAGACGAACCTTGCGCTAGCACGCCAAGTAATAAATGTTCGGTCCCGATATAGGCACTGCCATAGCCGCGAGCGATTGCGTCGGCGTGCTGCAGGCTGACACGTGCGTTGTCAGTTAAATGCGATAAAAAATCTGCGAAATCATCTGCCATATTTTTATTATCAATCCTCCCTAGCTGGAGCGCAAGCGTTTTAAGCTGCTTTACACCATTTGCTATAAATAATTATATCTGAATGTTAGCACTCTCGTCAATAGAGTGCTAACATTTGACAACACTGGCTTTTTCAAGCTAAAAAGCGCATACTAGGCACACTAGTGTGAATTCACACGGAAAGATCTATATGTCAAAGGGAAAAGACCGAAAAAAAGAAGTCAAGAAACCAAAGCAAGTAAAAGCGACGGCAAAGTAATGGCGCCGACACTTACTATTGAAGAGATTACCGCGAAGCTCGAATCGTTCGAACAAGACCCAACCATGGTAACCAAAGGTGCATACAGCCCATCCGCCGTCGATTATCCCGACAATCACTACCCCTTCGTCCAAGTACATCTCGCATACCTAAAAAAGCATCAAAAGATAAACGCCGCACATTACATATCAAATCTAGAAATTATGATAAAACAGCGTTAAATAAAAATCTCCGCACTTACGGCGGAGATTTTTATTTAACGTAGTCAATTTACTCTTCTGTTGATTCCTCGACGGCGTTCATTAGACTATCTTCGATATTCTTGCGAGGCTTAGCTTCGGCTGGCTTTTCAGCAACAACTTGTGCAGTCTCAATATCTAGTTCGTAACCCGTCAAACGACTTGCCAAACGAACATTCTGACCACCTCGGCCAATCGCAATTGATTGCTGATCTTCGTAAACGAATACCTTGGCGCGCTTTGCGACTTCATCAATTTCAACCTTAACAACTTCAGCTGGGCTCAGTGCATTACGGATAAACTGTTCTTTATTTTCATCGAACGTAATGATGTCGATCTTTTCCTGATCGCCAATTTCGTTCATGACAGCTTGAACGCGCGTACCGTGTCCACCAACAAACGTACCAACCGGGTCAACGCCTGGAACAGTCGAAAGAACAGCAAGCTTTGTTCGGCGTCCAGCTTCGCGAGCGATTGCCTTAATTTCAACAGCACCAGTTTCCATTTCCGGAACTTCTTGACGGAAAAGATACTCAACAAATGCTTCGTTGCCGCGAGACAAGATAAGCTGCGGCCCACGGTTGTCGCGTTCGATATCCTTAATGAATACCTTGATGCGACTACCGATACTGTAGAATTCGCCCTGAATTTGTTCGCTCTGAGGAATGATTCCGGTCGCTTTACCCAGTTCGACGCGAATGACACGTGGCTCAACACGCTGTACAGTACCGTTGACGATTGTACCGATCTTATCTTCGTACTCTTCAAGAACCACCTCGCGCTCTGCTTCACGAAGACGCTGCAACACGACTTGTTTTGCGGTTTGCGCTGCAACACGGCCAAATGATGTTACTTCAAATTTGTCTTCAACTGTGTCGCCAATAACAACATCTGCTTTGACCTTTTTAGCATCCTCAAGGCTGATTTCAACGGCATCGCTACCAACCTCTTCAACAACTTCACGAGCGACAAATACGTTTGCCGTACCGTCGTTAACGTTTAGTTCAGCACGGACTTCTTGATCGCGCTCTCCGTTATCACGACGCCATGCAGCAGCAATGGCTTGTTCGATAACCGACAAGACGACATCTTCTGGTAAATTTTTCTCTTCCGCAATTGTTCGAACTGCGAGTGTCAATTGTTTGATATTAATATCTTCCATGACGTTACTCCTTCTTTATGAAAAAATCCGACCTGCTGGCCGGACTAATGTACTAATCGTAGTATAGCATCTGTGATTTCACTCCGCAAGCTATTTATCAGATGGCGCCTTTACCGACACATATGGGTTATCTTTAATATAAAACCGCCAAAGCACGTCTTTTGCTTTACTTATTCCGATACGCGTCGTTGTGACAATGTCAGGGGCTGGCAATTTCGGCTCCAAAATCAAACGAAGCGGCAATTTCGATAAATCATGCCCGTTCATTTTCAAATCAATAGCTAGTGCCTGGCATAATTTCGCTGGACCATTTGTCACGTCATATCCCGTCTTACCTTTCCTGTGTTCTTCTAGCACCGCAGTATTCGTAAGTGGCTCGACTGCCCGTATAAGTACACCGGCACCATACCCGTTTTCACCGGCCACAATATTACAGCAGTAGTGCATACCATATGTAAAATAGACATACGCCCGCCCAGCCGGACCGAACATTGTCTCAACCCGGGCCGTGCGGCCGTTATAGCTATGGCTGGCTGCGTCAGTTTGATCATACGCTTCAGTTTCAACAATCTTGACGCGCACAATCTGCCCATCAATTTCTCTTTCAAGAATACTTCCTAGTAACCGCTTTGCTGCGGTACTGGCGTCAGTTATCAGTGGCGCAAAAGACTTACTCGCTACTTGTTCGGATGCCATGCTCCGTCATCGCCCTTCTGATATTTACGCTTTACTGCCGACCATGCAACACGATGAGAAACCTCCTCTCGATCGGCATCATCACGCCGATCTTTAGGATGCTTATATTCTTCATAAGCACTATTGAAGGCCTCCTTGTAGATGTCCTGAGCATGCTTTGGTAGTACGTGCTTTACACTTTCAGGTAAATCATTGATAGAATTATATGGCATATTGCTTCCTATATAGGATTACATAAACATCGTTGACGCACCGCCGGATAATCGCTGAATTTCCTTATCGATTTCATCTATTTTTGCCTTGAACTCAGCCTCGACAGTCTTTTTCTTATTCTGCAACTGAGCTATCCTAGCGCTTACCCCAGCTAACGCTGTGTCTAATTGCGCCGCCTCCGCTTCCATGCGTGCCGCCTCTGCTTCCAGCTTGTCCGCCTGCTGAGCATCAACGCTTGCTCTGGTGTCATCACCATCACGTGAATGAGCATCGGCATTAGTCTGAAACTTATTTGCTTCTTTATGATCACTATCTGCTTTTCTTCGCAGTTTCTCCGCTTCCGCTTGTAGTTGTCGAGCGTCCATAATCAAATCTCCTCTCACTTTCTATTTTACTCCTACACAGATTCGCGCAAAACACCCAACCATAGTAAAATAGAATTATGACAGAGCAAAACACACCACTTGAAGGAACCAAATTAGCTAACTTCACCCCAATTAGCTCGGTACCTGAGTTACAGATTATAGATATCACCGAAGGCACCGGCGAAATCGTCCCAGCGGACGCAACTATTACCGCCCATTACACCGGCGCGCTATGCAAAGACGGAACAATTTTCCAAAGCTCGCATGATTTTGGGAAGCCAATCAGCTTCGGGTTAAATCAAGTGATCTCTGGATGGACAAAAGGTGTTCCGGGCATGAAAGTTGGCGGTACTCGCCGTTTGATCATCCCGTCGGCAATGGCATATGGGTCTGTTCGCGCTGCGGCAAATATTCCCCCAAACTCCGACTTGGTTTTTGACATCGAACTAGTTGAATTAAATTAATCGCCATCTTCTTTCACGATAGACTGCTCATAATCGAGCAGTCTTTTTTTTACAGATGTAACGCACATTAAGTTTATTATCATGTGATTATTTGCATTTACAAATATTACAACGAGGTCTATTATTAACGTAACCAAGATAAACATCGTTTGCAAAAAGTATCAGTCACATACTAATTCAAGGGAGGTTCATCAACTCTACACAATCAAAGGAGGTTCACAATGAAAAAACTACTATTAGGTTTGGCAATTGCAGTCGCAGGTCTAACTGGAACAAGCGCATCAGTCGGCGCAGTCACAGATAGCTCAATATCCAACACAGGTCCAAATTCCACCAATACCATTGAAGTCAAAGACGATTTTAAATGTGAGGTGAAGAATGATAACGACTTTGTAATCAAGAATAAAAATGATCAACAAGCAGCTTCTGGCTCGGCCACTGTCAGCGGTAATACTAGCGGCGGTGGCGCACGTTCTGGATCAGCAACCAATTCCAACGGCACAGTCATCGATGTTGCAATCGATAATAGCGGCGCATGCGTCGTGACGGCTGTCACCCCACCAGCCCCAGTCGTCCCTGGCGGTTCGGGTGGCGGACAACCTGTCGGTGGAATGGGCGCAGCACAGCCTCAACCAGTTGGCGGAATGGGTGCCGTAGCCGCCCCACAGAGAGTAACACCAGTTGCACTTCCAGACACCAGCACCGAATCCAATATTGGCCTTGTCGCTGGTCTTATTGCACTGCTTGCGGTAGTTGTCCTAGGATCCCGAGCAGCCATTACTACATATAGTAAATTACAGCTTTAGTTCGGTAACATTCTATGAGCGGACAGTTAAGTAAGGGAATGCGGTTCTACAGCGTCGCTGCCTTACTTAACTTTGCTGTCGGGGTGATGTTTTATACCATCAACATCACCCCGACGCCTGTGTCTGCTACTTTTACGCCATCGATCACCAAACACGCCCCTCGGACTGTCAATGCTACTCAGGGCATCCCTCTGCGCATTGCTGTACCCAGTGTCGGAATTGACTTACCCGTAAAAGTTGGCTCATACAATCCAGACAACGCGACGTGGGACGTAGATATGGATAACGCGTACTATGCGGATGTATCGATGCCTATCAATAACAGTAACGGAACCACTCTGATATACGGTCACGCGCAATCACAAATTTTTGAGACACTGCCCTCTATCCAGTCAGGCGCGGACGCGACTGTTTACACCGACACGGGATACGCTTTTCATTACAGACATACAACATCTCGACTTGTCCTCCCTAGCGACGTTAGTGTCTTCACCGAGAGTGGCCCACCTGAGTTAGTTCTACAGACATGTATTGGCGTTTACAGTGAGCATCGTGGATTGTATTCGTTTAAATTAGTGGCGATTGATCGACTATGAACGAAGGAATAATAGTACAATTTAGTGAAATTATCTTAGCCATTACGGCCATATTAGTCATCATTATTGTTCTCATGGCCACGTGGCACGATGCAAAACGAATCAAGGACAAGCAGCTCGCACGTGCACATCGATCTGACGAAATCACATTCGCGAATTTAGCCAAACAATTCTCGCGAACAAGTAAACATCTCGTCGTCAAAGCACTGTCACGAAATACGTCCGCAATATCGTCGAATACGTTACGTACAAATTTAATGAAATCATTGGCCGTATTTATCCTCTCGTTATCACTACTATTTTTTGTGTCATATTTCTTCTATACCGCAGCGACGATGCGAAGCAACACTCTGCTTACTCTTAGTTGGGCTCTTCTAAGCCTGTGGCTAGTGGCTGCAATATGGTTTGATGATGCACTACAACTAACACAGAAAGTCGCATTAACTTTCTGTGTTCCGTTCGCCTACTTCCTTATATATGCCCGTCTGTTCTATGTTCTTTTCGCTACAGCCGGGCAAATATTTTCCCATGTATCACTACCGAAGAATATATATAAATCAGTTCATGCAGCTATTCTCCAAGAAGCATACTCGACAAGATTTTGAATATACTCACATGCCACGATTGTTCTAGATAGTTGACGACTACGCCTTTGGAAGCTCTTGGCCTGGACATATGGCTAGTACTTTTACCATGGCATCTTTTTCAGCAGTCGTAACCCATAGCTGATACTTTGCTTTTACCGCAATTTGGCGGGCGACATACTGACAGCGAAATGCCTTGTTGGGCGGCAGCCACGTTGCCGCGTCGCCGTCAGATTTTTGCATATTCGCCTCACCGTCTACTGCGAGTAACTCTAAAGGGTCGTTTGCTAGTTGTATGCGCTGCTCGCGCGTCAATCCTTGTGCACCAGTCTGCCATGCATTACTCAGGGCGACGACATGATCAATTTGTACGTCATCGCTCGTCGACTCTCCTCGTGTAAACGCTATAACTTTGCCGGTATAAGGGTCATTTAATTGACCCGACGTCACTCGACACTTCTCGTCAGCTGCAGTAACAGTCAGATCACGATTGAGGATAACGTTTCGTGTGTCACAGCCTAGCTCACTACTCCAGCCATCCCCAAACTGGGTGCGAGCATAGTCAGTCTTTGGCGCTCGTCCTTTTACAGCGAGCGTCTCAAGCACATCCGCAGCTACACCTTGGATCGCCTCAGTCACTGGAGCCTCAGGAGGAGATACCGTTGGTTGCTGCATATCTGGGTGAGCCGCAATTATGAGCGCTGCAATAATCGTTACGATAATTGCCGCAATTGAACGCCTCAACTTGTACCTGCTTTTCATAAAGTTATTATACCTTTGTTATACTAGATAGATGAAGACAGTATCGCGATTAATCCAACAGTTTATCCCTGATCATTATCAGTTATCTTTAAAGCTTGACCGAGTCGGACGGGCATTTGGCGGCATAATCACCATTAATGGTCACTCCGCTGGCATCAGTGACACCATTACGGTCCACGCCAAGGATCTACGCGTTGATTCAGCAACGATCGACGGCAAAGAGGCGGCTATATCAATTGGCGAAAACGACGAACTAGCACTCTCACACCCCGATATCACATCGGGTGAGCATGTAGTCACGATTGCCTTTAACGGTACTATTACCGATGCAATGCACGGCCTGTATCCTTGCTATTTTGAACACGACGGCATCAAAAAAGAGCTACTTGCAACCCAATTCGAAAGCCATCACGCACGCGAGGTTTTCCCTTGTATCGATGAGCCGGAAGCAAAAGCAACGTTTGATGTGACATTATCGACCGAACAAGACATCACCGTTCTCGGTAATATGCCCATTAAAAGCCAAGTCATCGACGACGATCTGCTTGTCACAACTTTCGACACGACACCTCGAATGAGCACCTACCTACTCGCATGGGTCACCGGCGAGTTACACAAAAAAACGGCGACAACCAACAGTGGAGTCGAGGTTAATGTCTGGGCAACACCAGCACAGCCAGCAGAAAGTCTAGACTTCGCACTTGATATTGCAACAAGGACAATCGACTTCTTCGATGAATATTTTGGAACTAAATATCCATTACCAAAGTCTGATCATGTAGCCCTGCCCGATTTTAGCAGCGGCGCTATGGAGAATTGGGGCCTTATTACGTACCGTGAAATTGCCCTACTTGCCGATCCAAATACATCTAGTATCGATAGCAAGCATTACATTGCCGAGGTAGTCGCGCATGAGCTTTCACACCAATGGTTCGGTAATCTTGTCACCATGGAATGGTGGAATAATCTCTGGTTGAACGAAAGCTTTGCGACATTAATGGCATATCTTGCTGTTGACTCCCTTCATCCAGAATGGAATACATGGCTCGACTTCTCAACTGCTGAAAGTATCATGGCGCTACGGCGTGACGCAATCGATGGCGTCCAATCTGTCCAGGTTGATGTTAACCATCCTGACGAGATTAGCACACTGTTCGACGGCGCAATCGTCTACGCTAAAGGTGCTCGACTTTTGCGCATGCTGCAACATTATATCGGCAAAGAGGCATTCCAAGCTGGTTTGAAGGAATATTTTGCAAAGCATGCCTATCAAAATACTGTCGGCGAGGATCTGTGGCTCGCATTATCAAAAGCCAGTGGCAAAGATATTGCCGGCTTCATGAATACGTGGATAAGCCAATCAGGCTACCCTGTCTTGTCTGTAAAGCGAGAGGGATCAGCTGTGCGATTAACCCAGGATCAGTTCTTTATTGGCCCGCACGAGCCATCATCAAAAGTGTGGTCAATTCCACTTAATTCTACCTGCAGTGAAATGCCCGAGATCTTCTCAGACCGCGAAGCAATCATTCAACGTACGCACACAACTCCGCTACGATTTAATGTTGGCGACAGCGCACACTTCATCACACACTACGACGCCGAATACTTGCAGCAGATTACTGAGCAAATTCAATCAGGAGCCCTTGACACGCTCGATCGTCTTCAAATACTAAATGAGCAGACACTCCTAGCGCGAAGCGGCGTCATAACTAGCGCCGAACTTATTCCACTACTCGATGCGTACCGAGACGAACAAACCGAACATGTATGGGATATCATCGCCATGACCATCGGCGAGCTAAAAAAATTCGTCGACGATAATAACGAGAGCGAAAAGCAGCTACGAGCACTATCAGCGAAAATCGCCCGTTCACAATACGAGCGTCTCGGCTGGGACCAAACTGCAGACGAAACCGAATCCGACACTAAACTGCGTCCAACTATCATTAGCATGATGCTTTATGGCGAGGATAAACACGCGATCGAAACGGCAATCGAGCGCTATCACGCCTCACCGGTCGAGAATCTTAACCCAGAACTACGTTCGCTGATCATAAGCGCAACCGTCCGCCATAGTGACGATGAGTCAATAGTCGACAACTTAATTGCGAAATATAAAGCAACTTCGTCTGCGGATCTGCAACAAGATATTGCAAGCGGCGTGACCTCAACTAAAAATCCAGATCGAATCAAGTCACTACTAGATTTAATCAAGGATGAAAATGTCATTCGACCACAAGACGCTGCACGCTGGTTTGTATGGATCATTCGCGGTCGCGAAGGCCGTCCTTATGCATGGCACTGGCTACAAAATAATTGGGACTGGATCGAAAAAACATTTAGCGGCGACAAAAGCTACGACGACTTTCCGCGTTACGCCGCTAGCAGCCTCGTTACCCGCGAACAATTGAACGAATACAATACGTTCTTCAGCCCAATGAAGGACGTCGCGGCGCTATCGCGTGTGATTACAATGGGCGTTAGTGAGATCAAAGGCAGAGTCGAGCTGATCGAGCGCGACAAAGCTGCCGTGCAAGAGGCATTAGCCAATCTTTAAATAATTCTTTACGACTGGCGGCTGACCACTGACGTCTATAGCCGCTAGTCGCAAGTTCGTATCTTTTACTTTATGCTTCAATGCGTAGTACTCGGCAGCAAATTTCATTTGCCTGTGTTTCTTTGCAGTAATCGCTGCAATTCCACCACCCTGATTATCGTTTTTGCGATACTTTACTTCTGTAAAGTATATGGTTCCATCGTGCGAAGACACAATGTCGATTTCACAAAACTTCGTCTTCCAGTTTCTATCGATGATCTCGTGTCCTTGCTGTCTTAGATAATCAGTTGCAGCATCCTCACCTGCATCACCAATCTGCTTCGTTGTGACGTTAAGTGTATTGGATTTGGTTGAGTCTGCATTCATGACACCTCGATATTTATGCAGCGGCGCGAATGAAAGCCGATGTAGTGGCGTTACACCATGAAAATCGATTGCATGGCGGTGCGCGGCCGTCCCGTAGCCTACATGCGACGCAAACTTGTACTCTGGGTACTGTTTGTCTTGATCGGCCATATAATTATCTCTCGCCACCTTTGCAATTATCGATGCAGCAGAAACACTTGGAACCAATAAGTCTGCCTTTTTAAGTGTCGTGACATACTTTCCTTTTGAAGTATCTTTCAAAAAATTAATCGTCCCGTCTATGATTATCTCGTGATATGGCACCTTTACCTGCTCTACAGCACGCTTCGTTGCTAGTACGAGCGCAGCAGAAAGTCCGATTGCATCAATTTCGTCTGCATGAACCCAGCCGAGTCCATAGCCGGCGGCATCCCGCCGAATAATTTCATCCAGCTCATCACGTCGCTTTTTTGTAAGCTTCTTGCTATCGGTTAAGCCTGAAATGTCGATTCCACCCAAAACAACCGCACCTATCACTAGCGGTCCCGCCCAGGGCCCGCGGCCGACTTCGTCTATTCCAAGTATCATGTGTCTATCATACCATTTTGACAATTTGTTATATTTTTGCTATAATATATAATGCCTCAGCACACGCTCTGGCGCACCTCTGACAGATTGAAGGATAACTTGAAGAACGAAACAAGTCGAACTGCAAGCCTATTCACCCCAGTACCCGGTGCATTAGTGGTGACGTCAGTCACCTATCAACACGGAATACTGGATAAAGACTGGCTCACTATGATTATTTCCGACGAAAATATTCGCAAATCGCTTAAGCACTTGCCGGTTGATATGCGAGATGACATACTCACAAAAGCCGCCCAAGCTGCGGATCAAGTTATCGCAGCTAAACTTTTTGGGCCACCGTCTCGAAAGCGGCGCTGAATTCCAAACGTCGGCTAGTTCTCAACTAATCGATTCGCACCAACCATCCGAGTAACCATTAGCTACCCCCCTATGGGGGCACCAATCTGTCAGAGTAATTTCAATGCAAATTAAAACGCCCGGTTTTCACCGAGCGTTTCTTTCATATCAAGCGATATTATTCTGCTGATTCTTCAGCTTTTGGCGCTTCCTTTACAGGGGCTTCAGCGACCGTGTTTACACCTTCGCGGTCGAAGTTCTTAGCGACAAGACGAGCACTTTTACCACTACGATTGCGTAGGAATGAAAGGTAGTTACGGCGAACTTTCGCACGGCGAACAATCTCTACTTTTTCTACTAGCGGGCTGTGAAGCAAGAAACTTTTTTCAACACCTACACCACTAGTGATCTTGCGAACAGTAATGCGTGATGTGTGTGATTCTTTGTTGTCGGTTCGAATAACGACACCTTCAAAGATCTGAATACGCTCTTTGGTACCTTCTTTAATTTTCTGGTGTACGCGAACAGTGTCACCACTTCGTGCATCGACGACGCCGGCTTTTTTCTGCTCGTCATTAACTTTTTGGATTAGTGCAAAACTCATTTTGTCTCTCGCTTATCGTTTATAAATACAATTCAGTTATCTACTATAGCATACTCTTTAGCATTTTTAAAGAGGTTAGGCTGTTTATTTTCGGATATGAAAAGAGTCCGCCGAAAAGGCTCGACATTACTGGGTATTTGCAACCTAGTAGCGGAACATCTTTTCATGCGGACTTAAAGGTTAATTTGTTTTGCGCGCTCAACCATTTGGTTCTTTAGATTGAACGACATCATGCCGCTATTACTCAACTCTTTGAAAAACTTCTTGAACCACCGCCGCGCAGACGCCGTAGATCCATGAAGACAATTCTTGATGTCAGCAACTTGACTTGAGTCAGGTTTGACGCTCGACGGCTCAATCACTAGCAGCCAGCGCAATGTCCGACTGAGACGTTCGTTGTCGTCAGCAAGCCGCATTCGAACATCATCAGCACGCACGCGGTCAGCATGCACGCCATACATTCGAACGTAGTAATCTACCACCTTCTTTCTGTCACCATCAACGTCATCACTATGTTTAATGTCCCTCATCCAACGCAGGTCGGAACTTAACACGCAAATCACCTCTATAAAGAACACTTAATCGATTATTATATTATAACATAAATATAATAAATTAACTATATATGTTATTAGATAACACGATTTACTTCGTCAAGTGTCGTTTCGCCGCGTAGCGCCGCCAGTACACCAACCTGCAGTAGCGTCAACATACCACCCGCCTTTGCTTCCTGCTCAATAATCTCACTATGCACGTCCTTAACATCGCCACGAAGGAATTTCTGAATATTCTCGTCAACGATCATCTGCTCCATAATAACCACGCGCCCCTTATAGCCAAAGGGAACGTCAGCAGTTGGAACGGGGCGCCATAATTTAAAGGTAGTTAAATCAGGCAGTTCGATATGCGACGGAATACCTTCCAAAACTGCGCGTACGTATCGTCGCGTCGCTTCGTCTGGTTCGTATTCCTGCTTACTGGCATCATGCAGACGACGGACAAGTCGCTGGGCAATAACTAAGCGGATTGCCGAACTAAAGATTGGATTGACGCCAATCAGATCAATCATACGACTAAATGCAGCACTGGTAGAATTAGCGTGAAAACTTGATAACACTAAGTGCCCGGTGATAGACGCCTGGATAGCAGTCTTTGCCGTGTCTTGATCGCGAATCTCACCGACCATCACTACATCAGGATCCAAGCGCAACACTGAACGCAAACCATCACCAAAGCTTTTGCCGCCCGTAGTGTCGATTGGAATTTGCGTGATACCCGTCAAGCCATACTCGATCGGATCCTCGAGTGTGATTAATTTTCGATCATCTGTATTGAGTGCATTTAGCATGCTATAAAGCGTCGTAGATTTGCCTGATCCTGTTGGACCAACCATCAACACCATTCCACGCGGATGACTAATCACCTCATCGATTTGCTGACGTTGCGTCGCTGGAATGCCCAGTAAATCAAGATTAAGTAGCGTTTCATCAAAATTAAATAAACGCATGACGGCATCTTGACCATACAATGTCGGTACTGTTTCGACGCGAAGATTTAACAAATGCGTCGCGCCATCGCGAGTAATATCTTTTTGCATATGCCCAGATTGAGGCTCAGTAGCCGCTGATGAGATATTTGCTCGACTAGCAAGCGCCCCCATAATGATTCGGTATCGATCTTTCTCTAGGTCAGCTACGGCATGTAGCGCACCATCAATACGCATGCGTACACGAATATGCGTTCGAGCATTTTCGATATGTATATCGCTTGCACCTAGCTTGTCGGCTTGATCAATGAGATAGTCAAACACCTCATCACTGCCCACAGAGTTAAGTGTCTTGCTTACCTGTGAAATCGTATCACTATCACCCTCTTTGGCGATCGCGATATCATCATAAATAATTTTTACCGGCGGATCATACCGCATCATAAATGCCTTGAATCCACTATTGCTAATCAATAAAAACTGCGTTCGCTCGCCGCGTTCACTATAGTCGATTTCCATCTTCTGTATCAAGGATTGAGGCGTTTGACTCGTGACACCAAATCGGTAAGGATCTTCACCGCCGCCTAGCGTCAAAGGGATGATGTATCCTTTGTACATATCGGGTACTTCAATAATTCCCGACGTAAGCGGCAGACTTTCTTCAACGGATCGCGTATCAAGATATTGTAAGCCGAGAATCGCGGCGCGTTGTTGAGTCGCTTTTTCGTCCTGCTCTCGCCGACGCTCCTGTACTTTGTCTTCGTTCATTGCCTTTATCGTACCAGAAAAGCACAAGCATTTATAGTGGTATACTTAGATTAATGCCTCAAATTATTGTTATCGCTCACAATATCCGCTCGACACATAATGTCGGGGCTATTTTTCGCACGAGCGAAGGGTTTGGTGTCCAGAAAATAATCCTAAGTGGCTACACGCCGTACCCGCAAATTCCTAATGATCCACGACTTCCGCACATTTCACGAAAGCTTACCGACCAAATCCACAAGACGGCACTAGATGCTGAAACGATCGTGCCATTTGAATACCAGGAAGTACCGGATATCGAATCACTCAGACGTAGTGGCTACACAATTGTCGGCCTCGAACAAGACGACAGAAGTGTTATGCTTCCGGATTATCGATCCCCGGATAAAGTCGCTTTGCTTTTAGGAGAAGAGGTTGAAGGCATCACGGACGATCTTCGCTTGTTGTGTGATGACCTAATTGAAATACCAATGGTCGGGAAAAAGGAATCATTCAACGTCAGCGTTGCAGCGGGAATCGCGTTGTACGCCCTGTGTACAGGATAGTTTTCGTCCTTTTGGACTCATCAGCATAACTGCGCAGTTATGGAACTATTTGAGAAAAAGAGACGGAGTGCCGGCCCGGGGTGACCCCAGGGCCGGCACGCGCAGCCGTCAGTAGATCACATTGATCTTCTCGACTTCAGCCTGAAACCCGCAAATCGAGCCGCTTGGCACATCAGACGTAGGAAAGAACATCATAACCCTTCCGACGTGCAGTCGTCGCTGGATCGTAATTGGCTGGTTGTGACTATCGACGTTAGTTACGGACACTCCATGAATCATCTCTCCAATCGAAGCTTTCGGCGTGTCGTCAACCTTCAGTATGTGTACGCACTGCCGGCCATCTTGATTCACTCTGATGACCACTTCTCTCCCAGGGGAGTGCAGTAAGTCTATCTCGGTAAGTTCTAGTGGACCGTCGACAGGGCGAAATCGTTCTAGCCAATCGACAACCGGTTGAAGCAACATTGCACTCACCCATCCTTTTTTCTCATGTACGATCTGTACAATTATATATATTTGAATATATTATAATTCTAGTCAATAGCAGGGATTATTTTAGGACGACACAGTCTTCACCGAGCAGTTTTACGAGATCGCCAATTAGCGCATCGCTCGCGTCAATTTTGAAAGGCAGTTTGATTGCTGATTTCTTGTCGGCGCCCAACACCAAGATGATGTCTGTTTTTCCGACATAGTTACCGCACGTCTGTTTTAAGGCCAATAATGCCTCGTGATTGTCCGGTGTTTTGATATGGACAAATAGCTTCTTGACGGTTGGAATGTCCATAATCGGACGAGGCTTTTCGGCAACTGCAGTCGGCTTATCTTCGGGCATTGTTGTCGCTGGCGCGCTCACTTCGTCACCTTTGCTATGCTTCGCCTTAAATTCTGCAACACGCATTGCTTTAACTTTCGCGCTCATTTTTGGTGCTTCCATTTTACGACCAGTCGATTCATAGTCACGCATTTCTTTGTCGGTCACCTCGACGACCTCATCGGCAATCATCTTTGCATCCGTGCCTATATTCCCGTCACGGTCACGCGCGCTGATCTTACCAGATACGCGAACAACCGCATCCTGTACGAGCTTTGCGCCGACTTGTTCGTACAGATTAGGGAAAACAATTACCTCGCCCTCGCCAGTTTTATCTTCAAGCGCCACAAATGCCATTTTTGTTCCAGACTTCGTGACGATAGTTCGCACCGTACTGACAAGCCCTCCAATAGTCGCTTTCTTCCCATCAACATCAGCGGTCATCCGCATTAGTGGAATCGTCTGCTCTTCGAAATATGCATCGTAATTATCGAGTGGATGCGCACTAATATACAACCCCAGCAGCTCACGTTCCCACATCAGCTTTTCCTTGTCGGTGTATTTTGTCGGTGCCGTCTGCATAGTCATCGTTGATAGAACGCTCGCAACATCCGCCATACCACCAAATAGGTCACCTTGACCGCTTAGTGCAGCTTTTTGCGTACGACTAGCGAAGGCTTGAATCGTTTCGAGATTAAACAATAAGTCTGATCGCTCGCCGAAAGCATCGAAAGCACCGGATTTGATAAGCGAGTCCCAGGCTTTTTTATTGAACTTTTGGGTGCTGACTCGCTTTGCAAAATCCTCAACGCTTACAAACTTACCTTCTTCGCGCGCTCGCAAAATTTCCTCGACGGCGCCGGTACCAACACCCTTAATAGCTGCCATGCCAAATCGAATCGCGTTCTCGCCGGGCACGACCGCAAATTCAACGAATGATTCATTGACATCAGGCGACATGACTTTAATACCCATGTGTTTACATTCGTTTATCTCGATTGCTAAGCGGTCGATATCATCCTGGTCGCTGGTCATTAGAGCTGCCATGAACGCGTCAGGATAGTGCGCTTTCAAATAGGCCGTCCAATAGCTAATTAGACCATAGCACGCTGCATGAGATTTATTAAAACAGTAATTTGCGAACTCTTCGAGCTGCTCCCAGAATTTTTCAGCTACTTCTTTTTTCGCTCCACTCGTTTTAACAGCACCTTCGACAAAATCAACCTTCACCTTGCGCATCAAGTCAATTTTCTTCTTACCTACCGCTTTTCGGAGAGTGTCAGCCTGCCCGCCGGTAAATCCGGACCATTCCTTTGAAATCTGCATAAACTGCTCTTGGTAGACGAGAATACCGTACGTTGATTTGAGTGAGTTTTCCATGCCTTTATCAAGGTATTCAATTGGCTCTTGTCCATGCTTTCGCTTAATAAAGCTGTCAATAAACTGCATCGGACCTGGGCGATACAACGCCACCATCGCGATGATGTCTTCGAACACTGTCGGTTTGAGGTCACGCAAATAGCGTTTCATACCAGCGGATTCTAGCTGGAATACACCTGTGGTATCGCCGCGCTGGAATAATTCATATGTTTTTGCGTCGTCGAGTGGTATTGTCGCTAAATCAATTTCATTCTTATACACCTTTTTAATAATACGAAGTGCATTATTAATCGTTGTAAGGTTCGACAATCCCAGGAAGTCCATTTTCAGCAGCCCGAGTTCTTCTACCTCTCCCATTGGGAACTGAGTTGAAACCACACCTTTTTGAGCCATTTCTAGTGGTAGGTATTTGACCAGATCATCTGGCGCAATCACAACACCACAGGCATGTACGCCGTGTGAGCGAATCGTCCCCTCAAGACGCACGGCATAATCAAACACCATCTTTGCCGTTGGGTTCGTTTCATATTCTTTCTTTAAATCAACATCTTCTTTGATACTGACCTTTAGTGGAATATGTCGCCCCTGAGCTGGCGGCGGTATCATCTTCGATAGACGATCCGCCTCAGCATACGGCACCTGTAGAACTCGTGCAACATCACGAACTGCAGCGCGTGCCGCCATCTTACCGAACGTGACAATATTTGAAACGTGATCGGCGCCGTATTTATCTGAACAGTACTGAATCACCTCATCGCGGCGCGTATCCTGGATGTCAACGTCGATATCCGGCATAGAAATACGATCAGGGTTCAAAAAGCGCTCAAAAAGCAGTCCATACTTCAGTGGATCCAGATCGGTAATCGCAAGCGCATAGGCAATAATCGAACCAGCCGCGCTACCACGCCCTGG
>JALRDA010000100.1 GCA_023257145.1 Candidatus Saccharimonadia bacterium
AGCCGTTTCTAATTGCGAGTACAGTGAATACAATTATTGGTCAGCGTCTTGTTCGTCGTGTGGCTGCCAAGCGAGATACCTACAAATCGACACCGATCGAGACGCAGAATATTTTGGCGACAGTCGGACATTTACTGCCAAAGACAAAAGCTGATGTCGCACGTGTCTCTGAAGACTTAGGCTACAAAGACTTGCCACTGGCCGGCCAAAGCGCTTATACTTTAGTCAAGGGAAAAGATACCTTGCAAACGCCCCGTGGCTACTCTGGTCGTGCTGGCCTTTATGAGGTTATGGACGTGTCAAACGAAATTCAGGATCTCATCGTTAAACGATCGACTAGCGCTGAGATTCAGCGAAAAGCGGTTGAGCAGGGGATGATTACCATGCGCCAAGACGGATACCTTAAAGCGCTGCAAGGCATTACAACAATCGAAGAAGTCAACCGTGTCGCTGCGGACACAGCATAAGAAGGGTGGAGAATACACACATGAACAATCAGGAACTTAGAATCGAAGTACTACTGGAAGAGGTAGTAAAAAAGCGCGCCTCGGATCTGCACTTGCAGGTGGGGTTACCTCCGATGCTGCGTGTTGATGGTAGTTTGCAGCCAATTCCTGGCTATAATGCACTTGATGAGCCTGCGGTTGAGTCGCTGGTATTCGCCATTCTCGATCAGGATCAGCAGCAGATCTTGATGAAGGACAAAGAATTTGACTTCAGCTTCGCCTTTGGTACATTGGGACGATTCCGTGTTAATGCCTTTCATGAACGCGGCAATCTAGCTGCCGCACTTCGTTTGATTCCAAATGAAATTAAATCTGTCACTGAACTTGGGATGCCACCAGTCGTAATGGGATTTGCTGATTATCCTCGTGGACTAGTACTGGTAACTGGCCCAACTGGATCGGGCAAATCTACGACTCTTGCGGCGCTTGTCGACAAGATTAATACCGAGCGATCGGATCATATTATTACAATCGAAGATCCAATCGAGTTTACACACAAATCAAAAAAATCAGTGATCGTACAGCGCGAAGTTCACTATGACACCTATTCATTCTCTGCGGCGCTTCGCTCAAGTCTCCGTCAGGATCCGGATGTCGTTTTGATTGGTGAGATGCGCGATCTTGAAACGATCTCAGCAGCGATTACCATTGCCGAAACTGGACACTTGGTTTTTGCAACGCTACACACCAACAGTGCGGCGCAGTCAATTGATCGTATGATTGACGTATTTCCTCCGCATCAACAGCCGCAGATCCGCGCCCAGCTATCGAATATTTTGATGGCAATTTGTTCACAGCCCTTGGTGCCTGCGATCGGTGGGGGACGAGTCGTCGCCGCTGAGGTATTGGTCGCTAACCCTGCGGTGCGTAACATTATTCGTGAAGGTAAATCACACCAGCTCGATGCCGTCATTCAGACAGGCGCCGACCAGGGGATGCAGACGATGGACCGCACGTTGGTTAACTTGATTCAAAGCGGTACGGTAACCTATGATGAAGCACGAAATTTTGCGGTTGATATGACTGAATTTGATCGTTTAATGAGAGGCTAGTTCGATGCGAAAATTTGATTATCAGGCCAAAGACAACTCGACGAACAAAGTAGTAAAGGCTACGGTTCAGGCAGACTCTGAAAATGCTGCTGCCAAATTATTGATTGCGCAAGGCTTTACGCCACTGGATATTAAAGAGGTCAATGAAGACGGTAATTTCCTCGGGCGCCTATCAGGTCGTATTACGACCAAAGATAAAATCGTCTTTACCCGGCAGCTTGCCACGCTTATTGGTGCTGGCTTGCCGCTATCTCAAAGTATGCACACCGTACTAGAGCAGACAGAAAACAAGCGCCTACAGGGAGTGATTGAAGATATCGTTACTTCTATCGAAGGCGGTAAGACGTTGACTGACTCTTTTTCAAAACACCCTGAAGTGTTCGACAAAGTATTTCTCGCACTGATTTCTGCGGGTGAAGCGTCTGGTACGCTTGATGATTCACTACGCCGCGTTGCAGCGCAGCAGGAAAAAGATGCGGCAACAATGAGTAAGATTAAAGGCGCACTCACGTACCCGATTATCGTCTTGGTCGTCATCTTCGGCGTGATGGGTTTTATGTTCTTTACTGTTGTGCCGCAAGTCGAAAAGCTATACATCGACCTTAAAAAGTCGCTACCATTTTTGACACAGGCGATGGTAAGTACGGCGGACTTTATTATTAACTTCTGGTGGCTCGTGATTATTATTGCCGTTGCGGTTGTTTACTTCACTATGCAGTACATGAAAACCGAAAGTGGTATTAGGGCAATGGATACATTTAAATTGAATGTTCCACTATTTGGGCCAATGTTCCGCAAGTTGTATATGGCTCGTTTCGCACGCACCGGTCAGACGCTGCTTTCGACAGGTGTCGCAATGCTCGACATGTTACGCATCACTAGTGAGGCTGTTAATAATACAATTATCAGTGATAGTGTTAATCGTGCCGCAGAGAAAGTCAAAGGGGGCAAAG
>JALRDA010000030.1 GCA_023257145.1 Candidatus Saccharimonadia bacterium
TCGCAGACCGACAGCTTGCTGAGCACGCAGGAGCGTTGCATTGGCTGTTTGTGACAGGTCGCGTTCTGACTGTTCTAGTTTTGCGATGATCGCTGCGTCATCAACCGTCGCTAGCTTCTGCTGGAAGTTAGTTAGGAATTGTTCTACTTCTGCCGCTACGACTTGTTTAAAGTCGCCGTAACGCGTCTGGCCTTCGAATTCGGTAATTGTTTCTGCAAGATTCTGACCACGTAGCAATGCAAGGATCTCAAGTAGATTTGAGATGCCGGGCTGATTAACCTTGTCGAAATGAATTTCAGCCTTGTCGTCAGTTGTTGCTGACATAACTTTTTTAGCGGCAACAGCAGGGTCGTCACCCAGGAAGATAACCCCGCGGCCAGATTCGTCAGACTTACTCATTTTCTTTGTAGGATCAACAAGATCTTTAATGCGTAATCCCTGATCTTTACCGAAGAATTCGTGTTGTTTTGGAACTGCATCGGGGACAGTAAAGACGTCCCCGAATTTATTATTGATACGCTCTGCGATATCACGGGTAAATTCAAGATGCTGCGTTTGATCATCACCAACAGGAACGTACTGCGCATTATAAAGAAGGATATCCGCAGCCATAAGAACTGGGTAGTTAAATAATCCGACAGATACACCTTTGTCGTTTGAAGATATATCAAGTGCCGCAAGTACATTTGCAAGCTTCTCGTTGGGATATATTTGTGTTAAATATTCCAATGTTTGCTCGTATAGCTCATCGCTTAACTTGGAAGATTTATCCTTGAACTGTGTCATGCGGTTCATCTCACCAAAACCTGTAAAGCAATCAAGAATCCATGTTAGTTCGCTATGGGCGCTGATGTAGCTTTGGCGGTAAAGATAAATATTGTCGTTATCGAGCGGCAAACCCGCGGCAGTAAATAGACGGGCATTATGCATGATATGATCTTGTAGTGTTGAGTGATCAATTGGCGTCGTAAAGCTATGAAGATCAGGAATAAACATATTGATTTGATATTCATCAGAGCGCCGCTTTGCCATGTCAATAATCGGCAATATACCACCAAAATAATTGCCGAGTGTTAAGTCATTGTTTGCGCGAAGTCCAGTTAAGATGACAGGTTTGTTCATACTGTTAGCTATTATACCTGAAAAGGGTAAAACTTGCTTGGGTTACGGAAGTTTTGATGCCTTTACTTTTGGCGTCGCGGCGGCGTCAATTGCCTTTATGAGAGCTGGCACGTACAATCCGGTAATTTCATGCCCCGCCAAAGCAATGTCTATGGTCGCCCTGTTATTTGCCCTGACGAGTGTTTTTAAGTTCCTCCCTATGACAACTGGATCCAGTGCGCCGTGAATAATACGCATCCGCTTTCTTAACTTTATCGCATCTTGCAGTGACGTCTGGTTGATGATTGACGCCTCGAGTGCGCCCATGTAGGAGTGGACATCATCCTGCGTGACATTAAAACTTTTATTTACCAAGCCATACTTAACAGCTAGTTTGGATATTTTTAAGAACTGTTCAGGATATTTATGAATTGACGTATAGACATCTTTTAAGATTTTGTCACCGTGCGGCAAGAGTTTTCGTGCGACTGAATCTTGCTTGTAGAACGGCGGGCTGCACAATATGAGTGATTTGACTATCAACGGATACCGGCGCGCTATCTCAACCGCCACCAAGCCACCCAGTGAATGACCGACTAGAATAAACGGGCCGCCAATTCGGAGTCGAAAGACGGTCGCGATAAACGAACGGGCTTGTAATTTGACGTTATATATTGGCCAATGAGGTTTTGGCGATTGACCAAAACCTAGCAGATCGATAGTGATAATCCGGACATCTGGCCGAACTTGCGTAACAACATTACGCCACGCCTCGCTAGAGTGGCCGATCCCGTGGATGAATACAACTGTTGCTGCAGGCTTCTTGACGTCGCGTTCAACAGATACGTTCAATGTGTATGGAATGCGTAACCAGCGATGAAAAATCGATTCCCACATGTTCTGCTAGATTAATTGCCGATATATGACGGCTGCCAGTTATTATTATCAAAAAACCAGTCGCGCTCGGTTGCCAGTCCAGCTAATGGGACACCTGCATCCGTACAGATACCCGATGATCCAGAGAAGCTTCCTGTATACGCACTCAGTCCACTGAAATTAGTATATTTGAACCTTGCACCAGATTTGCTGAAAGCGACTAACGCAAAGTCGGTTGCACCGGCAGCGGGCATATGACAATAGACAAGATTGTAGAATGTTCCGCCACTAGGCATATGGTTGCCATACGAGTTTTTGGACACTTTCAGGCCAAGTGTCGCGAGTTGCGTAGCACCGGCAGGATAGACGCCATTATCCGCTTTGTATAACTCGAGTTTCTTCGAAATATTTTGTAGATCACTTTGGATCGCCGTGTCGTTCGCACGATTCTGTATGCCGTTATATGCAACGATCGTTATTGCCGCAAGAATACCAATAACAACGATAACGATCAGCAGTTCGACGATAGTAAAGCCTGTTTGTTTTTGCCTCATTTACCTATTAGTATAAACCATAGGCAGTAAAAATGACACCGACAAGCAAGGGCTAAGATTTATTTGAGATGGTGGCGATATATTGCTTTAAATATTCATCCAAGGACATTTTGGCGACTAATCTACCGATCAATTCGTACGGTATTTTCTCTACATTCTTAAATCGAATACAGCTTTTGCCCATATCTAATTTATGCCCAGTTTTTTCATATTCATCAGTAAACCAATCCAAGAGCGCTTCATCTGCGTAAAGCCCCATGTGATATAGCGCGATATAGTTCTTTTGACTCGCAAGACCGATAAACGACACGGGTAGCGATGGATCGACATGATAACCGGCCGGGTAGATATCTTTCGAAATCCCCCACCCAACCATTCCGTATAAGATAAATTCTGAAAATTTAGGATCGATGTTTTCTCTTATGACCTGAACGAGTTTAACAAAAGCATCTTTTCGTTCGACTGGCAGATTAGATATATACTCATCAAAAGTAGTTGCAGTGCTTCTCATAGTTACTATTATACATAGTGCTAGCTAGAGACGCTGAGTATATTTCCATCGGGATCTTTAAACCATGCAGTCTTTTGCGTGCCCATGGAATATATAACATCATCTACCTCTGCGCCAGGTATATCGTATTGTTCGAATGTAATACCAGCCGCCTGTAACTTGCTCACGGTTGCTGCGACATCGTCCACCATCCACAATGCACTGGTAGCTTGACTTGATCCTGCAGTCGATGATTGGTATACAAATACCTTTCCCTCCCCGCTTTGATACATAATACCACCTGGGTTTTCATCTATACGCCTCAGGCCTAGAGTCTTTTCATAAAAATCACTTGCCCGCTCTAAATCGTTTACAGCAATAGTTGTACATATCGTTGATTCGCCTAACATACTCTACCTCCTATCATTCATTTCTATTATATGTCGGCAATGCTTATGAATAGTTGAGATTTTGACGAAGCAGGTATATGATTATGACATGAAAGACAAGTCATCAAAACTATGGTTCAAGCGTCGTCGATACGGATGGGGATGGACACCTGTCTCGTGGCAAGGATGGCTAAGTGTTGCGATTTTCGTTGCTATTGTTATCTCGAGTCTTTTTACACTACCGATGAAACCTAACGAACCGACGCCAGGGCAGATCCTACTGTTGTTTATGTATATTGCCGGCGCAGGATTGATTTTGATCGGCATTTCATTTATGAAAGGGCCGATGCCAAAGTTCCGCTGGGGCAAAAAGCCGACAGACAACCCCGAAGAAGATTTATGATATAACAAATAACTCCTCGTAATGAGGAGTTATTATATGTAAAGCAGTGTATATTAACGCTTTGAGTATTGTTCGCGCTTACGTGCACCACGTAGACCGTACTTCTTGCGTTCTTTTTCGCGAGGATCGCGGCGCAGGAACTCAGCCTTTTTAAGTGTTGTACGTAGGTCAGCGTGACCAACAGTAATAGCTTTGGCGATTGCAAGTTTGATTGCATCAACCTGACCAGCTAGACCGCCACCCTTAACTTTGATTGTGACATCAAATTCTTTTTGCTTGCCAACAAGAGCAAGTGGGTCGGTGATTTCAGCGAGCATAGCTTTGTTTTCAGAAAGATATGCAGCAGCCGGCTTGTCGTTGATCGTAACATTACCTTTACCAGCGTACAAACGTGCACGTGCAGTAGCGGCTTTGCGACGACCTAGACCGTAAAAATATTTACCTTCAGCCATAATTATTTAACCTCAACTTTCTCTGGAGTTTGCGCAGTATGAGTGTGCTCGCTGCCAGCGAAAACGCGTAGACGTGCCATGCGGTCAGCTGCCAATTTATTCTTTGGAAGCATACCCTTTACTGACGCTTCAATGATGCGCTCTGGGTACTTTTCACGGCGCTCTGCCAATGTTTCGTCGGAGATACCGCCAGGGAAACCACTGTGTCGGTAGTAAACCTTGCCAGTTTCCTTGTCACCAGTAACGACTGCGTTCTTTGCATTAATAACGACTACATAGTCACCGCCATCGATGTGTGGTGTGTATGTAGGCTTGTACTTACCAATAAGGTGCTTTGCGATCAAAGTAGATACGCGACCTAGTGGTGCTTCGCTAGCATCGATAAGGATCCAGCGGCGAGAAACCTCGCTAGGTTTTTGTGAATAGGTTTTAGCATTAATAGCCATTATGCTTTCACCTCCTCTTTTGGTGCAGCTTTTAGATCGTCAACAAATTCAATTGTTGCCATCTGCGCACCATCACCAACACGAAGGCGCGTACGTTGTACACGAACGTGTCCACTTGTACGGCCAGTAAGCTGTGGTGCAATCTCGTCTACTAGTTTGAATGCAGCAGCCTGTGTAGACAATGCAGCAATCACTTGGCGACGGTTATGCAAATCACCTTTTTTAGCTTTAGTAATAATTTTCTCAATGTAACGCACTAGCTCTTTAGCCTTTGGCAACGTTGTCTCGATCTTTTCGTGGATCACAAGACTAGTTGCAAGGCCTTTGAGCAATGCGCGGCGCTGATCGCGTTCGCGACCAAATTTGCGCCCTTTGTATCCGTGTCGATGCATCTTAAAGCTCCAGCTCCGCTAATTTATCTTTAACTTCATCAAGTGCTTTAGAGCCGAAGCCCTTTAGTTCACGCAGATCCTGTTCGCTTAGTGTGACTAGGTCATGTACTGTACGAATATCGTTATTGATAAGCGCGTTAGCTGTACGAGCAGTCAAATTTAGTTCTTCGATTGAAGTGTTCAATTCGCTTACTTCGTCTTCGCTCACTTGTCCAAGTGCAGGTGCAGCTTCAACAGTTGTTGAACCAGCAAGTGCAGTGTATTGGTTTACTAGAACAGCAGCTGCTTCTTCGAATGCTTCACGTGGCGACAATGAGCCGTCAGTATCAACAGTAAGAAGGAGCTTGTCTAGGTTTGTGTCTTGACCGACACGAGTATTGTCAACTTTGTAACGAACACGTAGCACTGGGCTAAATACAGCGTCAAGTGCAATCATGTCGCTATGTAGGCGAGCCTCAGAGCTGTCTTCGATGGTGCGGTAACCGCGACCAGCTTCAACGACTAGGTCGATGACAACAGTTTTCTTTGGATCATCAATAGTTGCAATAACTTGTTCAGGGTTGATGACTTCAACATCAGCAGTAGTCTTAATGTCAGCTGCAGTAACTGCACCCGCGCCTTTTTTCTCTAGGCGAAGTTCAACTGGCTGGTCACTGTGGACTTTTAGTCGAACATTCTTAAGGTTAAGCATAATGTCAACAACATCTTCTTTCACACCTTCAACAGTAGTGAATTCGTGTGTCGCACCTTCGATACGGAAAGCAACAATAGCTGCACCCTCAATACTCGAAAGCAATACACGGCGAAGACTGTTACCAAGAGTGTTACCGTAACCAGCGTGAAGCGGTTCGATCGCGAATGTTGCGCTAGTAGCGCTGTGTTCGTCAATGTTCGCTAGTGCTGGGTTGTGAATTACTTTTGTCATGTGTTGTTTCTCTCCTTACCCTTTAACGTGAGTAATACTCAACGATTAGCTGCTCATTAATTTCGGCTTCTGCTTCTTCGCGCTTTGGAAGACCTGTAATCTCGATTTTAAGCTTTTTAGCATCGCTTTTTAGCCAGCTAAGTGGGCCCTGGACCGAATTGCTCACAACATCATCAATTTGAGAGAAGTATCCTGATTTTGTGCTTTTTGGACGCACGACAATTTCATCACCAGCTTTTAGGCGGATTGATGGAATGTCAACGCGACGACCATTTAGCATAAAGTGTCCGTGACCGACTAATTGTCTAGCTGCACGGCGGCTAGTCGCAAGACCAGCGCGGTATACAGCGTTGTCAAGACGTAATTCGAGGAACTGCAAA
>JALRDA010000032.1 GCA_023257145.1 Candidatus Saccharimonadia bacterium
TCGGCAATAAGTTGGTCGAGTTCGTTCATTTTGTTAATTATAGCAGTTTAGTCGCGCTTTAGCATGACCGTAAAGGCTTCAGACGGAATGTCGACTTTCCCAAAGCGCTTCATACGCTTTTTACCCTTGGCCTGCTTGGCAAGTACTTTCTTTTTACGCGACACGTCACCGCCATACAGGCCGGTCGTTACGTCTTTGCGGTATGCAGACAAATCCGCGCGGGCAATAAACTTGCCGCCAATTGCCGCCTGCAGCGCAACCTGGAAATTCTGCCGAGGGATGACGTCTTTTAATTTATCGACGACTTCACGACCAAGTCGCTGCGACTCAGAACGGTGTGCCATCACGCTCAATGCATCTACCATCTCCCCGGCGACATAGAAATCGACGCGCACCAGATCTTCGGGAATATAATTATCAAGCTCATAGTTGAAGCTGCCATAGCCGCTGGTAACTGATTTCAATTGATCATAGAAATCTGTCAGCAAATTAGCAAGCGGCGCTTCAAAACTAATCAATGCACGCTCATCAATGTAGCTAAGGTTTTTTTGCTGGCCACGCTTATTCACAATCAATTGAATTACCGCACCGATGTAATCTTTCGGTACAATAATTTCACCTTTGATCCACGGCTCACGGATCTCTTTAATTCTAGAGACGTCTGGCAGGTCGCTAGCACTTTTGATATCTACCTGTGTGCCATCGGCAAGATTCACCTGATAGTCGGTCGAAGGATTGGTTACGACAAGATCAAGATTATACTCACGCTCCAAACGCTCGCGAACAATATCCATGTGCAGGAGCCCCAGGAATCCAATGCGCACACCGAATCCAAGCACTGGTGAATTCTCTGGCTCAAACTGTAGCGCCGAATCGCTCAGACTCAGCTTTTCTACCGCGTCCTTTAATTCCTGGTAATCTTCGTTCGACACAGGAAAAAATCCAGCGTAAACAAATGGCTTAACATTTTTATATCCAGGAAGCATTTCGGTTGCCTGCGCGCGCCGGGTCGTTACCGTATCACCTACTTTCGCATCGCGAGTTGTTTTTAGGTTCGTAACGATGTAGCCGATTTCACCGGTCGATAAATCAGGGCCAGCTTTCATAGTAGGATTGAGCGCGCCGACTTCAAGCGCGATACCATCAGCGGATGTCGCAAGCATATGAATGGTATCACCTTTTTTGATAGAACCGTCGATGACGCGAGTGTACAGAATAACTCCACGATAATCATCATAATAACTATCAAAAATAAGCGCACGAGTTGGCGACTCCACTTCACCAGTTGGCGGACCAACACGTTCAACAACTGCGTCGAGTACTTCAATTACACCTTCGCCCGTTTTGGCGCTAATCTTCAGGATGTCGTCATCGTCACACCCAAGCAAATTAATAATCTCTGCAGACACACGTGGCACATCAGCCGCAGGTAAGTCGATTTTATTCAAAACCGGAATAATTGTCAGGTCCGCCGCCATCGCAAGATAGACATTCGCAAGTGTCTGCGCTTGAATACCTTGACTGGCATCAACCACCAAAATCGCTCCTTCACAGGCCTCCAGTGAGCGACTTACTTCGTAACTAAAGTCGACGTGGCCGGGCGTGTCGATCAAGTTGAGGTCGTACCCATTATGGCTCATTCGGACTGGCGCAAGTTTAATCGTGATGCCCTTTTCACGTTCCAGATCCATACTATCAAGCAACTGAGACTTCATGTCCCGTTTTTGCACCGTACCAGTCAGTTCCAGCATACGATCGGCAAGTGTTGATTTGCCATGATCAATGTGCGCGATGATACAGAAGTTTCGAATTTGAGATTGATTCATATTGTTAGCTATATTATAACACTTTAGCTAGCTTTTCCAAAGAGAAGCGACCTAGCTCGCTTGAGTACAGGCACTGCTTCACTGAGCTTAAATATTTTACTGAACCACACGTACACCCCTAGACTTATCAAAACGATAATAACGAACTTTGGGAACGTTTCGAAGAATTTTTGATCAACTGTCTGCAACTGGAATAATTGGACCATAATATAGCTAATTACCCCCATTAATGCGGTCGCAGCGAACATTCGACCGATCGCATGAACAAAGGATAGGTTAAACAACGTTGGAATACGCTGTGCCATAATAAAGAATAATATAGCCACTTCAACGAAGGCAACAATTGATTGCGCCCATGCCAGGCCATACGGACCCCAGTCAAGCAACATTGTAAACCAAACTGCCAAACCAACGTTCAATGCGATAGCAAAAATCGAAACATAGAGCGGTGTTTTTGTATCTTGCTGGGCGTAAAATCCACGCGCCGCAATGTGATAAATTGATCGAAATACAATTGCGATAGCCAATGCGCCTAATAAGTTCGCCATCAACGGGTCGCCACCCTCTTTAATAAAGTTCACGATATAGCCACGAGCAAAAAATGCGATTGCTGCTACGGGTAAAATAATCCAGATAATCACACGTATTGTATTACGTAGCTCTTTAACGAATAAATCCATACGTTCTTCACCCAAACGTTCCGTCAGACTTGGAAATGCCGCAGTACTAATTGCGACACCGATTAAATTAATCGGCATCAGATGGAGCGTTAACGCCTGATTGTACGCACGAATCGTCCCCGAGGCCATGCGGGACGCCAAGTTTGTTTCAGCGATACTAACCACGTAGTCCATCCCCTGGTCAAGCGAACGCGCCGGCAGCAGTGAAAGTACTTTTCGAAAACCTTTATTCTTCCAATAAATCTTAAATCGGTAGTCAAATCCTAACCCCAAGAGCCCGATCGAGCTAACAAGTAGCTGCATAATTGAGCCCAATACAACCCCGAGCGCAACGCCCATAATACCGCCATCGAATATTTGCCACCCAAAAATAGAGATACCCTGCGTAAAGAACAGCGTGCCGATAATAATACCGACATTATAAATCGTTGGCGCAAGCGCAAAGAAAGTAAACCGACCAATCGCCTGCTGCATACTCGCAATAACAGTAGCGATTGCGAATAAGAATGGATTGACGGCAATCACGCGCATCATACTAACCGCCAGTGCGCGACTAGCCTCGTCCAAACCAGGTGCAACGATATACTGCACAATTGGTTCGGCAAAAATCATAATTAAGATACTGGCCGCTAGCGTAATTATCGCCATAAAATTAATCAGACTAGTCGATAGTTCCCAAGCTGATTTCTTGTTACCTTTTGCCAGGCGCTGATTGAAAACAGGAATGAATGTCACGCTCAACGCGCCCGACACCAAGATAATAAACATAAAGTCCGGCAGCGTAAATGCTACCGTATACGCATCAATTCCTGTTGGGTACGTCTCGTAATAGGCGCGGTTCAAAAAGCGTTCGCGAAGCACACCTAAAAGTGCAGATAAAAACGTCGACCCAGCCAGCA
>JALRDA010000067.1 GCA_023257145.1 Candidatus Saccharimonadia bacterium
AAGAATCGCTTTGCTGTTGGTGCGGTCATAAAGATGAAATAGCCGACAATTAGTAGTAGTGTAGCGGCACCTAGTGTATGGCCTGATGGAAACGAATACGATATTGCACCTGTTGTATCAACTAAGTCGGTAATTGAAGGCCGTTCGCGCTGCGTGAGTGTTTTGATGACTGCCGATAATATCATCGCAGTCGCAACGCCACCAACAACTAGTGCTGGTCGCCATATTTCTTTTTTGCGCAGCTTCCAGATGATTGCACCGATGATAGCAATAATGCTAACGCTGACAGGTGCGGATATCTCGGTGATGATTTGCATTAATATCGTCAGCTTAGGGTTTTGGATCGTTGCCGCCCATGCGCGCACTGGGCCGTCGAGCGCGGCAAGTCCGTCATTCTCTGAGATGCTGTCGTAAATTGAAATAAATAGCAGCAATCCAGCTATGAGCAATGCGCCAATAAAAACATTCCTCTTAGTAATAAAACGACGACCTACAAAAAAAGTATTTATTTTACGTATCATCAGCTAGTTACTTTCTTTTGAGGATGTTATTCAGTTGCTTTTTACCTGCTTTGAAAATTGCATCGCGTTGCTTTTTGTCTTTTAAAATATGAATTGCAGGCGGTAAAACTGACAGCAGGACGATTACTAAGATGATAGGGATTAATACAGTATCGATTTCGATGCCAGCTTTTTCAAACTGCGCGCCAACAAAATAACCCAGATAAGTGACGCCGGCTGCCCATAGGACGGCACCGATAACATTGAAACTAAGGAATTTTTTATATTCCATCTTGCCAACTCCCGCGACAACTGGCGCAAATGTTCGGACAATCGGAATGAAGCGAGCAATGATAATTGTTTTGCCGCCATGCTTTTCATAAAAATGCTGGGCTTTTTGGATATTTTCTTGGCGAAATAGTAGTGAATCTTGACGCTTAAATACGGATGGGCCAAATTTTCGGCCGAATGAGTAGCCTACGCTGTCGCCAACAACGGCTGCGACGAATAGAATTGCGACCAATAGGTGAATGTTCACATCCAAAAAGCCTGTATATACAAGGAATCCCGCAGTAAATAGAAGACTGTCGCCCGGAAGGAAGAATCCAATCAGCAGACCTGACTCTGCGAACACGACGAGCGCAATACCTGCAACACCTGCCCATTTAATAAAGTCGATTAAGTCTACGCCTGGAATCATATGTTCTTATTTTAGCACGTCTCTGTTATATCAACGAAAAATGGTATAATAAATATCAGACCGAAATTTAGGAGGACTATGAACGATATAACATTGAATTTAGATGAACGAACAGCAGAAGGTAAGCAAGTTGCAAAACTACGCGGCGAAGGTTTCGTACCGAGTGTTGTGTATGGTGGCAAAAGCAACCCTATTTCAACGCAATCACAAGCAGTCGAGACACTTAAGGCAGTTCGCGCTGCAGGTAAGCACTCACCACTTAGCTTGACTATTGCTGGCAAGAAAAAACTCGCGATTATTAAATCAATCGATATGGACCCAGTGAAGCACACACTTCGCCACGTGGCATTCCATACCATCAAGCAAAACGAGAAGATCGTTACCGAAGTGCCAATTGTTCTTGTTGGCGAAGGTGAAAGTGCAGCAGAAAAAGCTGGCTTGATTGTCTTGCAGGCAATCGAAAAAGTAGAAGTGCGTGCACTGCCTGCGGATCTTCCTGAATCACTAGAAATTTCAATCGTTGGTCTTGCGACTGATGAAGACAAGTTAACGCTCGGTGATATCTCACTTCCGAAGGGTGTTGAGTTTGCTGATCTAGAACAGGATACTGATTTGGTAGTAGCAAACGTCTACGAACCAGGTGCTTTGCAAGCAGCAAATGATGCTGCTGGTGGCGACGCAGAAGATGCATCTGCTGTTGAGTCTGAGAACGGCAGCGACGCGACTGATGCAAGTGATGAAACAGCAAAAGCTGACGAAAAATAAGTCGTAAATTATACTATTAAAACCGCCGCTTCATGCGGCGGTTTTAATAGTACGTGCAGAATAGAAAATACCAGCTATTTACTATTGCATTTTTACAGTATCATTGTATATTGAAATAAATATACGTATCAATAAATTGCCGTACTTCCGAACGACGAAAGGTCATATGCAACGAGAATTTGGTCCGAAAAACTTTAATCGTACATCACCAAAGGGTTACGATTTACAGCCACGTTATATCAAACCGGAGAATCATTACAATTCACCTGTAGTACAGGGTCAGCAGCGGGCGTACAAAGAGCTGAAGGATTACAAAGAAGCATATGGTGAATTTGAAAAGCCATATACATCAGTTGCTGTACTAGAGCGTGCGCCTGCCGGTAATATGGAGCTGCCAATTGCTCCGTTTAAAGATGAAATTATCGATTCAATTAACAATAATCAACTGACGATTATTGTCGCTGAAACTGGTGGCGGCAAAAGTACGCAAGTTCCTCAGTTTGCGGCTGATGCGGGATATAAAGTGACGCAGACACAACCTCGGCGATTAGCTGCTCGTCTAGTTGCCGAGCGTATTGGTGAAGAGCTAATGGATAGTTGGCCTGACACTCCTCGATCGATATCTGCGTACCATACCGCCGAAAAAAACACATGCACCGAAGACACTATCGTCAAAAATGTGACGGATGGCCTACTGCTAGCGCAGGATAGTGGAACACGAGGTCGCGCAGTCGACGACGAGAAAGAAGTGACTATTCTCGATGAAGTGCATGAATGGGGGATGAATGTCGAGATGGAGCTTGCGTTTGTGTATCGCCAGCTCACCGAGCATCCTAACCGCCGATTTGTCATTCAAAGCGCGACACTTGATGCGAAAGCATTGCAAGAATTTTTTGCGCCGGCACTAGACGGTGAATTGCCACCGGTGATCGAGGTGCCAGGCCGGATGCATCCGGTTGATAAGCAGGAGTTTTCAAAACAGACCGCAGTCCAAAGGGCCTTAATTCGTGCTGATGAGATGCATAATCTAGATAAACGCCAGCGATCAGAAGATTTTAACGGCGAGGTGATGCCGACGGGATTTGCGGTCACTGCTCCAGGTAAGCGTGAAATCAAAGATTATATCGACGAAATTCGCGCCGCTTTACCGCCAGAAATAGCAGCAACGGCCGTCATTTTGCCGCTGCATAGCAAAATGTCAAATGCAGAACAAGACATGGTTATGCGGACTGATTACCCTGGGATAAAGATCATCGTCACAACCAATGTCATGAAGACAAGTTTGACTGTTCCTGGACTTGCAGGCGTCATTGACTGTGGGTATGCAAGACACGAGGATTTAGACGAGGGATATAGACAAAACCTCCCTTTGTATGTCACATCGAAAGCAGACTGTTTGCAGTGGGCAGGTCGCGCTGGCCGTTTAGCACCAGGTTGGTATGATCTCGTAAAGATGAACGAAGACATGCCATTCGTTTCGTTCGACGATCGTGATGAGTATGAAAAACCTGCGTCGCAACGAATTGACCCAATCAACGAAGTGCTAATGACTGCAAGTATGGGGATCGATTTTTCGGACTGGAAAATACCTCATCCTGTGCGCAAAGAAGTTATCGACTACGCCAAAGAATCGCTACGACTTCTCGGAGCATTGGACGACGAAAATAAAATTACGGCAATCGGGCGTCGCATGCGTGAGTTTCCGCTTAGCGCATCATCAGCTCGTATGATGGTCGAGGCTGATCAGTACTCGCAGCAGGTGCGATCGTATATGGCGGCAATTGTGAGTGCACAAGAGGTAGGTGGGTTGCCGCTATTCACTCAAGATAACGGCCGACGCTGGAAAGACGTGGTACGTGACCGCGATTCTGATTTAATTGCACAGCTCGACATTTTCACGACAATCCAGCACGAAAACAATCAACTAAAATTACAGCAACTTGACCTTGATATTAAAAATGTCGAACGCGCAAAAGAGACATATTGGCGTACGGTTCGTAAGTCGGACGGTGTATTTGAAGACTTAATCCCTCCAAGTCAGGAAGAATGCGCTCAAATTAAAAGTTGTATATATGCAGGCATGCCTGATGGTATTTATCAGTTCGCTGGTGAAGGTATGTACCGAGGAATTGGCATACGAGATAATGAACAGCGTTCGCTCAGTAACCGTAGTGTCGTTATAGGTAAGCATGCGCTCGTGGCTGCGAACGGGCGTCAGATCGAGAAATATACAAAGGGTGTTCGTCAGGTGAAGGAAATCTTAGAGTCGGTAACTGTTATCGATGATATACGCTCACTTGGAAAATTAGCATTTAAGCATTCGGAGTGGCGACCTACCGGTGATTTAGTGTGGCACAACGGTCGCCCGCAGCGACTCGCTCGTCAGTATTTAAATGGCGTTGATTTGGGTATGGTGGACACTATAGCTGTGACACCCGATGCCGATGTGCAAGATTTTCTGATCGATCATGTCTTGGAAAATCCAGGTTTTGAACAGCGTCGTTTGCGTGCGATTAAAAAGGAGTTGGAGCGGTTGAATCATTTGACCTATGAAGATGTGCCGCAGCTTACCCAAGATACTTTAATTGATTTTCTGCGCAAGGCCACACCGATCGGCTTGCTTGATGCGCCAATGATCGACGTTAATCTACAATTAATGGATATACAAATGCAGCAGTATATATCTGATGCGGGTCGACAACGGATAATCGATAACGCTCCAGAGCGAATGGCGACTGGCACGGGTAATTTA
>JALRDA010000064.1 GCA_023257145.1 Candidatus Saccharimonadia bacterium
TCTTAAAAAGATGGAATTAGCTTCAAAACCAATAAGATTAAGTAGTTAGTTTTATATATTTGTGGTGGGGCTTGGTACGGTTAGGTAAGGTGTTGTCCGGTGAGGCAAGGTAACAAAGTTTGTCGGGTATTTTAACGAAAAAGCGAACAAGTGGATACTAACTGGCGGACGTAACGGTATTCAAATGACTATTGCAGCCGGCCTTGCCGCAAACGGTTGTGTTATCAATCGCGGCTAAAATAAGGTAAAATAAAGGGATGAGTGCAAAATCTTTTCCTATCGTAGAATTAACCCTCGACAAAATCGTGGGTGGCGGCCAAACCCTAGGCAGTCTTGACTATGGCAAAAAAGCGTTCGTCTGGGGTGGTTTGCCCGGCGAAAAAGTCATGGTCCAATTAACCAAAAAGAAATCCAGTTACGTTGAAGGTGTTGTCACGGAAGTGATTGAGCCAAGTGCCGATCGCATCACACCCGTCGATGAATCTAGCTATCTATCAACCAGCCCTTGGCAAATTATGAACTTCGATCGTGAACAGCACTACAAAGCTGCATTGATCGAAGAAGCGTTCGAACTACATGATATCGTTCTGCCAAATGCCATCGAAGTCTACAGTGACGGCAAGGAAATGGCGTATCGCAATAAAATTGAATTTAGCTGGTGGTGGGACAAAGAGGCTGGTCAACTTGACTTAGCATTCTTCCGCCGCGGCACACACGGTAAAATTCCAGTTAACGGCAGCAGCCTTGCCGACCCAAAAATCAATGAAGCAGCACACCGCATTCGCGACACCCTTCGCAATCGCGACATTCAAGCGTTTAATTTAAAGACGCTACTGATTCGTTCCAACCGGGCTGGCGATGTTGTTGCACAACTGTACGTCAAAGACGAAATGTTCGATGCATTTAACGAACAGGAACTGCGTGATTTTGATATTTCTGGTTTTGAGTTAATTTTTTCAAATCCAAAAAGTCCTGCAAGCGTGATAACAAAACGTCTACAGGCTTGGAGCGAAACCAGCTTGACCGATACTATCCTCGAGATTCCATTTACCTACGCGGTTGAAGGATTCTTCCAAATCAATCTACCTATCTACGAGCAGGCGCTACGAGACATGAAAGAATGGGTCCCAGCCGATAAACCAGCAGTCGACCTTTATAGTGGGGTAGGCACAATCGGCCTGACAATCGGTGGCGACAATGTCACCATGGTAGAAATCAACGAGCATGCAGTACGTGAAATGGAACGTAACATCACCGCGCTTGAACGCGAACAGGCAGTCAAAGCAATCCTTGCGCCAAGCGAATCAGCACTAGAGCATATTTCTGGCGACGCGACCATTATTGTTGACCCGCCACGTGCCGGCCTTCACGAAGATGTGATCAATAAACTACTCGAAGCCAGCCCCGAACGTATCGTCTATCTTTCATGCAATCCTGTAACACAAGCACGTGACACAGCGTTACTGTGTGCCGAAAAGTACGGTGTACGAGCACACCGCGGCTACAACTTTTTCCCACGCACCCCGCACATCGAACACCTCGTCGTGCTTGACCGCAAATAGCATGTGACCAATATCACAGCTAATTGACAGTAATCTGTATATGCTTACTGGTAACTATGCGTTTGCATTACAATAATGGCTTCACACTCATTGAGGTGTTAATCGTCTCCACGATTATCGTCATTGCTACAAGCGTCACGACCGTTACGTATTTAAACGTCCAGAAAGATTCGCGCGACACTAAAAAACTTGCGAGTGCGACTAGTCTCGCGGAAAGCCTCGAGCGCTTTTTTGAGCGCAACGGCGAATACCCTCCAGTTGCCAGCGTTACCGATCCAAATGCGGTCACCGTCAAGCAAATGCTTGATGTCCCCACACTTAATAGTCTTTTACACCCGAACGCACCATCGGGTTCATCGGTAAATGTCTGGAAAACTGGTACGACCAGCACAACCAACCAGTTTACCTACACGCCCAATACCGACACTTCCGATAGTTGCCGAACACTGTCATCGTCAACCGATGCGTGCATGGACTACAAAATCCAGTTCTACAAAGAAAAGACTGGCACGGTCGAGACAATCTATAGTCGCTATAAAGCGGTCGTTGCGACAACACCACCGCCAGCAGCGCCAATTACGCCGATAGTCAGTCAGCCTGACATGCCGACGATTACCGCAACTCTGAGTGGCAGTAATGCCGTTGGGACACGTTCGAATGTCTCATGCACGAGCCCGGCAACTGCACAATACGCGTTTCACTCGCGTAGTAATGACGGAGCATGGTCGACATATACAGCGTGGAATGGCACGACTGCATCAACGAGCGTGCCAGCAAATCAAGGTGGCAAATATGATTTTCAAGTCAAAGCAAGATGTATCGACGGCGCGACGAGCAGTAGTGAAGCAATCAGCAGCGAAGCCGTCTATATTCGTCCAGTTACCACACCCGCAGCTCCAACGGTCGCCCAAGCAACGACCAGCACAACTACTACTTTTTCCGCAAGCGCAGTCACGTGTGCCACAGGAACAACGGCTGAAGTGCAATATAAACTAGCAACTGACTGGGGCTACGTTGGCGACTGGACTATGCCTCGACCGAGCACTGATACCCATATTATCAACACGGAAAGTGAGGGGTATGAGTATTCTGAAGAAGCCCAAGTCCGGTGCAAATCAAATTACGCAACCAGCGCCTGGAGCGCCTCTGGCACCACAAGCTACATACGCCCTGTCACAACCCCCGGTGGCGCACCTAGCTACACAGTGGTAATGTCTGCAGGTGCAACCGATCTCGTCTGGACTGTCATAAAACCAGCTTGCCACTCAAGCGTCGTGCCCGGCCTGTACTACAACTATTATGTCGGCAATGGCTGGACCTATAACGGCGCTAGCGGCTGGACCGGGTGGCGACACGTTATCGTCACGAACGGTGGCTCAGTAAATATTCGAATATTTCCGACCGGAAGCGCGCAGTTTACCGCGGGCGGCACAGCAGCCGTCGCAACCGAGTGGTACTGCATCAATCAAACAACAGGTCGAAAAAGCAGTATTGGTCCGCGCGTACAAACCCCGCTATACACCTACAACCCCTAGGAGACATGAAATGCATATCGACACTCTAAAAAAGAAAATAATCATTAGCGCTGCATCTGTCGGCATTTTACTGTTGGGTGCTGTACTAGCA
>JALRDA010000084.1 GCA_023257145.1 Candidatus Saccharimonadia bacterium
CTGTCGATCACACTCGAGACATCATCCCCTGTCAATGTTCGATCATGCGCCGTCAACTTGATACGAACCGTAACATTCTTAGTAGACGTATTCTCCGCTTGATAGATATCGACTGGATGGACACTTGTTTCCAATTCCACGTTACCTAGTACATTCGTCACGGTCTCGAGTATCTGACCATACGAGACGTCAGTAGAAACCTGGAAGCAAACATCGCGCTCAGACCCTGGGAATCGGCTGATAGGCGAATAGTTACCAGTGTGGTGTTTAGCCGCTTGATGCAGCGCCTGCGTACTTAGTTCGAAACCAGCAGCATAAACAGGTAGCTTAAACGCGCGAGCAACTGATTTTTTATATTCACCAATAATACCAAGGTGCACACCAGAGTTTATGTCAGTGACGAAAGCTGCACGTCGATATTCAAATGGTGCGGATAGCGCAGTTCCAGGTTCAGTTGTCATTGGAGCGTATACTAGATTCATTCCTAGTGACTTGCCTAAATATTCAAGCATGTTTTTAGCCTGATAGTATGCAGCGCCCTTTTGCATCTTTTTACTTGCAACAGTTGCCGCAAGCATGTCGATTTCGACTGGCACACTTTCATCAGTTAATCCCTGACTTTTCGGATGAGTCTTGTTTAGCTCGAACAGTGCAAACGTATCGTAGCCTTGTTTAATGTTGGCATTAATTAATCCGAGCAGGCTAGGTGTTAGTGTCTGACGGTAATATTGTAAATCTGGGCTGATACTGTTTGTAATTCGATACGAGTTTTGAAGATCTTGGCCAGCTTTTTGCAGAACATCACCGTGCACAAAGCTATATGTCAGCACTTCGTTTGCACCTGCGCGAACCAGACTATTACGCACCTGTGCGCGTAGTTGATCGAATCCACCAGGCTGAACCGCCATAAAATCGCGACTTGGCAGCGTCGGCTCAAGACTATCAAACCCATTTAGTCGTCCGATTTCTTCGATAATGTCTTCCTGGATGTGAATATCAGATCGCCAGTACGGAACCGTTGCTTCGATAACCGTATCATCGACTAAGTTTGCGGTAAATTCAACATTGTGAAGTGTATCAATGACATCGGCAGCCATAAATTTACTACCTAGAACACCATTGATGGTAGTAATCGGTACGGTAATCTTTGCTCTTTCTTTAGCGCCTGGATACGCTTCACTCACCTTTGTCACTACTCGTCCACCAGCATATTTGCTTATTAGACTTGCCGCCTCGGCCAAAACCGGTGCTGTCAACGCTGCTGGCTGTCCCTTCGTAAAGCGCGTAATCGCTTCGCTAAATATCCCATGACGCATCTGTGTCGCACGCAGGCTGTAAAGATTAAACGTCGCACTCTCAAGGATAATCGTTTTTGTAGAGTCATCGATCACCGTACTTGCACCGCCCATTGCCCCAGCTAGGCCAATAGCGACCTCACCAGACGCAATGACAATGTCGCTTGATGTAAGTTCTATCTTACGGCCGTCCAGCAGTTGCAACTCTTCGCCATCGCGACCCGCTCGCACATGAATGTTAGCACGATCACCACCACCGACGGCAATAACCTTGTCAT
>JALRDA010000141.1 GCA_023257145.1 Candidatus Saccharimonadia bacterium
GCTCCATAGCCTTTTCAGCCGTGACAGTCTTTTTATCATCTAGGCTCAGCAGATCCTGAATATGCAGTAATCCGATCACATGATCGACATCCTTGTCGATAACTGGAAAACGCGTATGGCCTGTTTTATGCAAATCATCAAGCACTAGTGGACCAAGCATCTCCTTGGCGCCAATTGTTGCAATCTTGCCACGCGGTATCATTACTTCGCTGACATTTCTGGTAGCGAATTTTAACCCGTGTACGATCAATGCCTTTTCTTCAGTCGTCAGAATGTGCTGCGACTGGGCAATCAGGTGCTGCAATTCTTCACGAGACGCAAGCCGCGTATCCGGGTGCGACTGCGGAATCGCGTGCCGAATCACCGCAAAGAATTTTGGATATTTTTTAATTAACCTAATTAATAAATCTTCTGAGTGACGATACACTCGTGCCGACTGACTTCGAACAGCATCGAGACGACCGATAGCCCCGTACCCGAATATCACTATGAATGACAGTACTAGGCCAAGACCCCAGCCGAACCAAGCGACGGACACTAGCGCAAATAGCACGACTAGTAGTGCAACAGTTATGCGTTGCAGCGACAAAATATCACTCAATAACGCTTCACGCTCGGCGGCCGCGACGGCAGCGGGTTCACCATTTGCACGGCGACGTTTTAATTCATAACGACTGTAGTGTGTACGCTTTGGATCAAAGCCGCTAACAATGAGTAATAGCGCAAAAATAACAACAATAAAAAATAACATGAGTACTATCATATATAACCCTTATTGTACCGCATATTTCCTTGCCGGTGCACTGATTTTACCCTACACTTAATATAGTAAAATAAGGAGTATATTGGTGAGTAAAAAAGCTTGGATTATTTTCGCAGCGATCTGCGTATTGGTGCTTGGGTCACTTGTCGCCCTGTCCAACAGTAAAAAAGTAGATGTCAGTAGCGTCGACACAAATAAAGTACAGTCTGGTACCGAGCAATCTGGCAACATCGGCGATCACGTCTTTGGCAAAACCGACAGTAAAGTCGTATTGACCGAATACGGCGATTTCCAGTGTCCAGGTTGTGGTGGCATGCACCCGACAATCAAATCGTTAACCGAAAAATACGAAGGACAGCTGACATTCGTCTTCCGCAACTTCCCTCTAACGCAAATTCACCCAAATGCGCTTGTTGCAGCGTCTGCAGCCGAATCAGCAGGACTACAGGGTAAGTACTGGCAGATGCACAATACGCTATTTGAAAATCAAGATGCATGGAAAAATGCGTCAGTCAAAAACCGACTAGAGGTATTTTCTGATTATGCGAACACACTTGGGTTAGACGTTGAAAAGTTCAAGACTGACATCGTAAGCGATCAAGTGTCAAAGAAGATCAGCTTCGATCTTGCGCTAGGAAAAAAGATCAATGTGAGCAGTACGCCAACATTCTATCTTAATGGCAAACAAATCAGCAACGACACCTGGGGCGATCAAGAAAAGCTCGAAAAAGCGATCACCGATGAATTAAAAAAGAATAATATCGCGCTTCCAGAAACAGCCAAGGAATAAATTATTCCCAATAAAATACCCCGTCAGTAGCGACGGGGTATTTTTATATCACGATGACACTAAATTTCGCCAGGAGTCTCAGCCGGTGATGCCGTATGGAGTGGTCGCTCCTTCAACTGCGATACCAGCAGAAGTGCCATGACCATCAAACTAGAAGTGATGATGAAAATCGTATGCAGACTAGTTGAAAACGCATTAACAAGTTTTGTACTGTATTCGTTTTGCTTGTCGGTAAACTCTTTTTGCAATTGCTGCTTGGCTGCGACAGGTAGTGCGACATTTGTCACGCCTTCACTGAATCCATTGTTGATCTTCTCTTTTGTTGTTGGCATATTTAATGACAGCAGCGTATTCGTATCGTTAGGATTTTCAATAAACTGACTAGCGACAGGTGATTGCTTGAGGGTTTGAATATAAGCATTATTATTCATGTCACCCATGTTATTTCCAATTCCTAGCGTTAGGAGACTGCCAAACACAGCAACACCAATCGTTGACCCAAGGCCACGGAATAGCTGACTTGAACTAGTGGCAACACCGAGGTCTTTTTGCGCAAACTCGTTCTGAATAGCAATGTTCATCAGTGGCATCGCCGCACCGATACCGGCACCGACAAAGAAGATGATGATCGCTTCATGGATGAACGGACTCGTTGGCGTGAGCGTGACAAGCGATCCGATCGCGACAGCCGCAATCACGAAGCCACTCACCATAAATCGCTTATACTTACCATACCTAGATACCAATTGTCCGGTCGTAATGCTGACCGCCATCAATCCTGCGATCATCGGCAGGAGCATCAATCCCGACGTTGTCGGACTTGCGCCGTAGACCTGCTGATTGAACTGCGTCAGATACAAGATTGAGCCAATCATAGCTGCACCAACGAAAGTTGCAATACCAGACAAAATTAGGAAATTGCGATTCTTAAAGAATGAAAGATCTAAAATTGGCTCTTTCGAACGACGCTCGACATAGACAAACATCGTTACCGCGGCAACAACAATGGCGGCCATGATAACGCGAAGTGCGGTTAGGCTCATACCAGTACTTGTCAGTAAGTCGGCAAAAATCTTATCCGTATTATCCACTGCCAGAACTAACGTTGCCAGCGCTAACGCAAGTAGTCCAGCGCCGAGGTAATCAATGCGCGGCTTGTTTTCATGCTTTAGAGTTGGGCAATAAATCGCAATGACGACAAAGGCCGCGATCGCAATCGGCACGTTAATGTAGAACGTCCAGCGCCAGTCAGTCGTTAGCCCCAGTAGCTGATGTGATTCTGTCAAAAAGCCACCAAGCAGTGGACCAACAACAGAGGAAACACCAAACACTGCGCCAATCATCCCCTGCCAGCGACCGCGTTCACGCGCGGCAAACAAATCACCAATAATAGTAAAGGCGTTAGCCGTGATAATACCACCGCCAATACCCTGTACCGCACGCCAAATAATCAGTTGATTAATATCGCCAGCCATACCACTAAACAATGAAGCAACGCCAAAGATCGTCACACCAACAAGTAGCAGTATGCGACGACCGAACATATCCGATAACTTACCAGCAATTGGCGTCGTAATTGTTGTCGTAATAAGATATGCAGTCACTACCCAGCTAAGCGCAGAAAATGCGTTGAAATCTTCGACGATCTTACCGAGAGCTGTGGAGATAATAGTTTGATCAAGCGCCACTAAAAATAAGCTTGCCATGACCGAAATCATGATGATCACTTTTTTACGTAAATCTAAATGATGATTCATGTCTGTTTATTGTTCCTTTTTGGCCTGATTTGGAGCGTCTAAAACTCCTTTATATAATTCGATGTTGTCACTAAGCTGTTCGATCATTGTTCGTAGCTGCTCTTCTTGGATAAGGCCAATCCATTTACCTTCCTTTGAACCAACAACGTAGAGACGATCACCTGGCACAATGCCGAGTATCTCGCGTGCATCAGCGGGAATGACCACTTGGCCTTTTGTCCCAACTGTCGCTGTTCCGTACAGTTTTTTATCCTTCATATATCTCCTCTTGGCGCGTCGAAATTGCGCCATATTCATCAACTGAGTATACACAAAGTATGAAAAGTATGTCAAGTATGACGCAGAAGCGAAAAAGAAAAACACCCCGGTGCCTTGGGGTGTCTTATTTTTTGGGTGAAACGACATATAAATGAGGTCTCGGGGGTGAACACACGTTCTAATGTGCGATATACAGTTGCCATTCGGCAGGCACCACATCCACTGCAATCTTTTTGGCCCGTGAGGACACAAAATTGATAGCTATTGGCATGAGGTTTGTTGTACTCCTTGTACTATGTACAGCCCTGCGCGCTTCGACCTTTAAATTAAAATTTTCGTGTTTTTGGCGCAAGACACATCATGTATAGTACCAGCCATGCGTTTGGCCGTCAAGATTTGCGCGATTTAATCACGCTATTGTTTACTATCTTAGAAGACTTTAAAGCGCTTTGCAAGGGCATAAATGCCAAAAGTTATGATAATTGTAAATAATACAATTGCCGGGTACGCCCATGGCTCATTTGTGAGCGGCAATGGGATATTCATACCAAACATCCCGTAAAACAAATTCGGTAGCGCAATAAGCACCGTAAATACCGTCAGCGTCTTCATGCGCTGGTTCAAAACGTTATTTGCAATGGTACCGTACGCATTACGAATACTTGTCACTGTTTGATTATGACTTTCAATCGCGACCAAAAGTTGGCGAATATACAACAAGATATCTTCGATTGATTCTTTATCTGAAGGTTC
>JALRDA010000002.1 GCA_023257145.1 Candidatus Saccharimonadia bacterium
TTGCAGGACGACATCACCACCGTTTAAATTGCTGCCATTGGCGCTTGCACCTGCAGATACTGTCAGTGATTTTCCAGCCCCGCTTGTTGATTGGCTAACAGAAATAGTTTGATCTGCAACTGCTCCCATCGTTATGGCGCCAGCGTTATTGACAGTGAACGTATCAGTACCGTTTGACTGTAGCTGGATGAAGTTGCCTGTGCCCGTCTTGTTAATGCCAATACTAGTCGCATTGCCAGCATCAGTCTGTGTGCCTTGGCCTAATTGAATAAGTTCATTGGCAGTCTTGCCGCCTACTGCGCCGGCGTTAAGTGCGTATGGTGTTGCGGTAATTTTCTTCATTGGCAACATTTCGCCGTCGGCCAGACATGGTGAGTTGCCGAAGGTGGTACAGCCGGCGGCGCCACCGGCGACGTTCATTGAAAGCCATAGTGAGTCACTGTCCCAATCGACGCTTGTACCAAACGGAGTGACAGACCCAAGGCTTACCGAGAAAAAGCCATTCTTTACTTGGACGCCAGTTGAATTGCCGTTAATGTAGGTTTCTGTCCATTTTAGGGTGCCGTCAGGATTACCGCCTGCTGTGCCGCTACCGTTTTGGTAGACCTTAAACTGCATGTTGTAGTTGCCGTCAGGTACGACGGATCCCGCAGCTGTCAGTAATCGTCCCTGAAAGCTCACTGTTTTAGTGACGTTCTGTACGGCGAAAGTAGGAAGTGAAACAAGTAGCGTTGTAATTAAAGCCACGCATAGCGCAGTGAACGCTACTATCTGTAGCGTTTGTCGCCGATTTAGGATAGTGATTAGAGAATACCACACGGTCATTATGATCGTTTTACACCGTCAATTTTTGTTTCACTTGTGACGTGTGGTGGTTCATCAAAGCTTGTGAATATTCTAGCACAAGCGGCATGGAATTACCAAGGTTATGACAGAGCTGCATGATGCGTAAAATCGCAGCCGAATTATTGCGTATTTTTACGTGCTCGCATGGCTAAAATAGCATGAGTGGTATGGTATAATGATCGCAAAGCGCGTCAATAAGACGCAGGAGTGTAGCACAAAGTGAAATCGTTGCGAATTATTGTAAGTATGATGGCTGTCCTTGGTATTTTTTACACTGCTAACCAGTCGGTATTTGCTAGCAATAGTAGCGATAGCGTTCAAGGATACAGTGCCGATGCGCCAATTGATAATGGAACCATTGTTCGATTGGACGGTCAGAACGCTGATCGGGTAAAAGTAGCCACGCAGGCGCAATTGCAGAATATGTTTGGCGTGACCGTTGATCGAAATCAGCTTTCGTTTACACTATCGAACGATGCTCGAGATAACGAAACCTTTGTTGCCGTTTCGGGAACGTATAACGTCCTCGTTAGTACACAGGGTGGGACGATCAGTGCTGGTGATTATGTGACGTTGTCGTCGATCGATGGTGTTGCAATGAAGGCTAGTACGAAAGAAAAGACAGTTTTTGGTCGAGCAGCCGCCGGTTTTGACGGAAAAAGTGCGACACTTGGTAAAACGGACCTAAAAGATACGAGCGGCAACACAACTAAAGCAGTCACTCTCGGCTCAATTCCAGTAACAATCGATATTCGGCGTAATCCGAATGAAAAAAGTACCCAAGTTGCGGTGCCGGATATTTTGAAGCGTGTCGGCCAGGCAATTGCCGAGAAAGAGGTTAGCCCGGTTCGTATTTACCTTAGTATGGGTATCACGGCGATCAGTATCATCGCTGCTATTGCAATTTTGTATTCTGGCGTCCGCAACGGAGTAATTTCTATCGGTCGTAACCCGATGTCGAAAAAATCTATCTTCCGTGCGTTGCTTGAAGTAATCTTGACGAGCATTTTGATTTTAATTATCGGCCTATTTGCGGTATATTTACTATTAAAGCTATAGACGTACAAATGGGGTGGGCAAACTAAACATGGGATTATTCCAGGGCAAACAACAGCACAAACAGACATCGCCAGTCGATGAGGCTGCCGAAGTTGCGTTGGAGGTTTTTGATGATGCCTACCGCGACGAACTGCGCAGTAACGGTCGAAAATATTTTGATAAAATCTTGAGCGAGAATGCTGCTCGATTGAATAAAGATCTAGATACGACCGTGGCGCACATCAATGTTGACGTGAAAGATTACATGACCACTCGCTTAGATGCCATGATTGCGCGAATTGATGCCGAAATCATGAAGCGACTTGACGAGCGTCTGGAGAAATATGACCGCCTCCTTAAAGACGCCCAAGACTTGGCGGTGCAATCACTCAACCGAAATGCACAGACGCTTCACGACAAGTACCAGCAGCTAAATACTAGTTTGCAACAAACCGTCGCCAGCCAAGAGGTGATGATCATTACCGCGTTTGATGAAACGAAAGCGCGCATTAATACGACACAAACGATCCAAGATGCGGTGCTAGAAACACTCAAAAAGAGCATCAAGGATTCACAGGATCAGACCGAGCAAATGAGCGAAGTCCTGCAACAAAGCGTGACTGACCGGACGACGTTGCTGTCCGAGCTGTATGAAAAGAACGTACAGCAGCTAAATGGTGTCGAATCGGCGCAGAACCAAGCACTGCAATCAATAGAATCGAGTGCACGGGCGGTGCAGCAGCAATATGATCAGCTCAACGAAATGCTTGAAAAGACAATCGCAGATCAAAAAGCAGCCATGATTGATGCGTTCCAGGATGACATGGCACGCGTTATCGAACATTATGTCCTTGGCGCACTGGGTGATCAGTACGATATGAAAGCGCAGTTGCCGGCAATTATCCAGCAGATGGAAGCCAACAAACAGGCAATGGTGGATGACATGAAATTATGAGCGAATCAGGTGAAAAAAACTATACTGATTTCACGTTGCCAACGACGATTGTGACAAAAGTCGATCTATCTCGTCTTGTCAGCGAAGTCGAGCGGATTGATAACGAGCTGACAACCGAGGCAGTGAGAGCGAAAGTTAATGGGCAGGCTGTAGGCGACGTACTAATGTCGGATCAGTTGACGGAATTTTTACGACTCAACGAGATTGATCTACAGGTCAGTCAAGTGCGCACGCGGCTTATCAAGCAGCTACGGCAGCTCAAAGATGTCGTGCCGGTCCTCCATATGACCTTCTCGGTAACGGCGGATACCGAAAGTTTACAGCAAATAATCCACTGGCTTCGTGAGTCTGTTCATCCCCAGGCGGTTATTTCAGTTGGGTTGCAACCGGCGTTAGTAGCGGGTGTGTATTTGCGAACGCCAAATCATGTGCGTGACTTTAGTTTGCGAGCGATGCTTGCACAAAGTCACGGCGGCTTGGTTAAGGAATTGGAGGCGCTTCGTGGCGACAGGTAGAATATACGAAAAGCTTGTTGCCGAGGGCAATCCAGTTGGCGAGATCATCGGCATTGATTCATTTATGGTCAGTGTGAAAGGGATGCATCCAACGAACGTCCATGCGACGGTACGATTTGAGGATGATACTCGTGGGTACGTACATCAGATTCTAGAGGATCATGTTGTCGTAATGAAGCTTGATCCATCACCGCTATATATCGGTGCGGTGTGCGTTATTGAGGCACCTGACATTATGATCCCTGTCGGTAAGAATTTTATTGGCCGCGTCGTTAATGTTTTTGGAGAGCCGATTGACGGTAAAGGTGAAATTATTGCCGACCAGCAATGGGACGTATTTCATCCAGCGCCGATGCTCTACGAGCGTGAGTTGCTTGATACGCCGGTTGAAACAGGCGTCACAATCCTCGACCTTGAATACTCGTTGGCACGTGGTCAGCGTATGGCAATGCTGGGTGATAGCAAGGTGGGTAAGACAGCATTAGCTGCTCAGGTGGCGATTAACCAAAAGAATACCGACATTACGGTGATTTACGTATTGATCGCAAAACGTCAGCACGACGTAGCAGAACTTGTCAGTAGCCTTGAGAAGAATGATGCACTCAAAAAAGCCGTCGTGGTTGTTAGTAATTCCTTCGAATCGCTCATTTTAACGTATCTAGTTCCGTATGTTGGGGCGGCACATGGAGAATATTTCTGGCATCAGTGCAATATGGATACGCTGGTCATTTATGATGACTTAACGGCGCATGCCCAGGCGTATCGTGAAATTTCGTTGATTGCCGGTGTCAGCCCAGGGCGTGATTCATATCCTGGCGATATGTTTTACACGCACTCTAGCTTGCTTGAGCGTGGCGGTAAGACTGAATCAAACCACGCCAGCCAAACATTAATTCCAATTGTGTATGCACCAGGTGGTGATATCACTGCGTATTTGCCGACTAACATTATGTCTATTACTGACGGTCAGTGGATTTTGGACGAGAAGATATTCAAAGACACCATGCGCCCTGCAGTTAGTACGGCCCTTTCAGTGACGCGTGTTGGTGGTGTTGGGCAAAATAAACGCCAAAAGGGATTAGCTGATCAACTCAACTTGACGTTAGCTGGCTATCGAACTGCCGAGGAGTATGCGCACTTTGGTACTGAACTCAGTCCCGATGCGCAGGCGAACTACGACAAGGGTAAGGTGCTGTTCAAATTGATGAATCAAGGCATAGGTGAAATCTACAGTTTTGCCGAGCAGCAATTTATCATGAGCATCGTGCTAGACAGTAGTCCGGAAGAGATTATTAATGTTGAGAAACTTAAAGAAAAAGTTCGCGAGTATGCGCCAAAATTAGAAGAAGACAAAGATATGAACGGCAACTTTGACGAACTTCAGGCGGCGCTAAAGGCTGAGGTGATGACAATCGACGAGGTGAAAAAGGCAGCCATCGAAAAAACCGCCAAGATTGAGGCCGAAAAGAAGCGCCAGGCCGAAGAGGCGGCTCAGGCGGCAGCGGCTACATCACCTGCGGCCGAGTCTACTAAAGAGGAAAAAAAGTAAATGCGTCGTCCACTAGAGATCAAAGCAGAAGAGGCGTCGGTTCGCTCCGTCGTTAGTTTGACGTCGGCGCTTGAAACGCTCAGCAGTATGCAAATCGCCAAGACAAAAAATAAGGTGTTGATCAGCAACCAATTCTTCGATGAGGTTTGGAACATTTACAAACAAATTCGTGTCGATGTGATGTTTAATTATGGCCGTACAATTGACGAAAAGCCGATCAATAAAGAATTGCTCATTTTGATCACTGCCAAGGGTGGGCTAAGCGGCGACATCGATAACCGCTTAATTCGAAAATTTATCGAACGCTATGATGAAACGAAAAATGACGTATTGGTTGTTGGGCACCACGGTGCATTAAAACTAAAACAATCGCACGTTGATTACACATACTATTTTGATTTACCCGAACACGATTACATCAATGTCGATCCATTAATGGATATTATTCGAAAATATGAGAAGAGCCGTATTTTCTATCAAAATTATCTTTCGCTCTCGCAGCAAGAAATCAAGGATGTCGATCTGAGTGATGTCGTTTCCAGTAAAGGTCGTGTTGCTGATCTGGCGACGATTAGTAGTGACATGGTGAGCGAGAAAACGTATATCTTCGAACCTAATTCCTACGCTGTCGCTGCCTATTTGGAAAATTCAATCCTTCGTTTGACTATTTCTCAGTTTATTTATGACAGTCGATTAGCACAGGTAGCAAGCCGTTTCAAGGCGATGTCTGCCGCCAAAGAGCGATCGATTGCGAATGCCGCCGAGTTACATACCGAATATAACCGAGCCAAGCGAAGCCAGGTGGATACCAGGTTGAAGGAATCGATGGCGGGGCTTAAAAAATTACGTGCCGGAGGATCAGAAGCATGAGCGAACAAACTGTCTATAAAAAGGGCGTCGTCCGAACCTTAAAAGGGCTTGTCATCAAGGTGCAGTTTGATGAGGATATGCCGAATCTCAACGAGATGCTTTATGTCGATAACGAGGTCAAGTCGCCGCTGCTCGTAAGTAGTTTGGCGCACGGCGATA
>JALRDA010000116.1 GCA_023257145.1 Candidatus Saccharimonadia bacterium
TAGGAGACATGAAATGCATATCGACACTCTAAAAAAGAAAATAATCATTAGCGCTGCATCTGTCGGCATTTTACTGTTGGGTGCCGTCCTAGCAATAGCGATTCTAAAAAGCCACCCCAACACCAGCCGTTCACAACAATCACCAGCTCTCCAATCGACAAGCCAGCCAACATCCACACCTACCGCATCTGAAATAGAAAAAGCAGCCGACTCACTTGCAGCCAAGGGCGACGCGCCTGCAGCGATTACAAAATATAAGCAAGTACTCGCACTGTATATACAAGCCAAAGATACGACTAGCGCTGAGCGCATTACTATGCGACTATCGTTACTGGCAACTCGACCCGTAACCAGCACCGCAACACCAGATGAACTAGGCAAGGAGCCGGTCGATCGAAACTTGAACAACCAGCTTGGCACCCCAGGTCCTGTTGAATAACAAAACAGTTGCGCTCAGCGTCGCCGATGAAAAGGCGTGACAAAATAGGTATTAGATCACTGTTCATAGCTTTCGTCGAGACTTGTTTAAAGAGGTCAAAACGTATATGCTAGTACGTGCATGCGAAAAGGTAATGGGTTTACAATTGTTGAATTAGTGGTGGCGACTGCCGTCATCGTCATTATCGCTACCATCACAACACTTACCTATACTAACGTCCAAAAAGATTCGCGCGACAGCAAAAAACTTGCGAGCGCGACCAGTCTTGCGGAAAGCCTCGAACGCTATTTTGAACGAAATGGCGAATACCCAACAGTTGCGACCGTCACCAACCCTAACGCGACAACTGTCAAGCAGACGCTTGACGTCACCACACTTAGTACACTACTAGGACCGACGGCAGCAGCAGGATCAAACGTGAACGTCTGGAAGACAGGTAACGCAACATCCTCCAATCAATTCACATATTCACCAAACACCGATAATTCAGACAGCTGCAAAACCCTGTCCACTGCAGCGGACGCTTGTATCGACTACAAGATTCAGTACTACAAAGAAAAGACAGGAACTGTCGAGACGATTACGAGTCGCTACAAAGCGGTAGTCGCAACGACCCCTCCAGTCACACCGCCGCCGGTCACGGTAAACCCACCGTCAACACCAACAATTACTGCAGCATTAAGTGGCAGCAATGCAGTCGGCACACGCTCGAACGCCACGTGCGCAACTAGCGTCACCGCGCAGTACGCATTCCGCTCGCGCACCAACGACGGGGCGTGGGGAGCATATTCTGGATGGGATAGCACGACGACCACAGTTAGTGCGGCAGCCGCGCAGGGTAGCAAGTACGGCTTCCAGGTCAAGGCGAAATGCGTCGATGGCACAGCGGAGAGTAGTGAAGTAACAAGCACCGAAGCGACCTATATCCGGCAGGTTAGTGCGCCGACGATGACTGCACTAACGAATAGCACGTCGGGCAACAACACTACCTGGTCATGGCCAGCGGTAGCATGTCCAGCGGGAACAACAGCAACCTACGCAGTTAACCGCGGAACTGACTTCGACACTACGGGCGCAATAGGCTGGTTGGGGTGGACGGCTGACCAGTCGGGTACCACATGGGTTCGCGACACCACCTCGCAAGGATACGAGTACACCGCTGTCGTCCGTGCAAAATGTGGCAGTGCTTATCACACTAGTGTCTGGAGTGCTGAAAGCAACTACTCAAAATACCTGCGTCCTGTTACCGCACCTGGCGGTGCATACAACTGGAGCTATGGTATCTATAGCTCACGCACCATCTACCGTTGGACATGGACAGCACCAGCATGCGGACTTGGGACAACGCAATCATATCAGTGGGACAATTACATTGGCGACGTCAACAACGCCAACGGTTGGAATATGTATTGGTCCGACAAAGGCCCGTATAACCGGTATTGGTACGGTGCAACTGCACCATCCCGCCAGGACACAAACTGGTACGACACCCCTCAACTCGACATGGATTATCGTGGATCGAGCACCCCTGGAGGTATCGACGTTTACGCCCGAATCAAACACCGCTGCCAAAACCCTGCGACACTTCGAAGTGCCGAGGGCAGCTGGACACAAAGTCCAAATTACTGGACATAATTACTCATGAAAGACTCATTTCGCATGGAACAAAAACCATTCAAACCGACAAAGCGCAATCACAAACAATTGATTGTCATTGCAGCTGCATCCGCTGTACTTGTTAGTGCTATCGCATATTTTACTGTCACGCTATTACACCGATTCAATGCGCCAACATTGTTGAGTGACACATCCGACAACTCATCGACGCCAGCCAAACAAACACCGCCAACTGTCGAGCAAGCAAATACTGTCGCCGACACCGCCTACGAGAGCGCAAGCAAGAAAGTCTCGGCTGGTGACCAAGAAGGTGCGCTTGCAGAATATAAGACCGCATACAAGAACTACTTAGAAGCAAAAAACACACAACGTGCCGATGATGCTGAGTTTGCTATAAAATCTATCGAAGCAGTCCTTGAGGTGTCAAAAAATCCAACAAAACCATCGGGCCCACGGGCAGCGGCAAAAGAATAAAATTTAACTTGTTTTAATACGACGATAAGCGAATTTAGCTGCAACTCGCCATCCATCACGAGCATCGCTGTCGTATTGGTAAATGTGACCGTCCTTAACCTCATTGATTAAAATCAACGCAGGATTATAAGGTGCAAGTGTACGATAAAAGACGATATCGGCATCGCTGACATGGCCACGACCAGGAAATACGCTTTTAAATTTGTCGCGGCCAATGCGGTCAAAATAATCTGGCTGACCTTTAGGAGGGAAGTATACTTCAGGCTTTAGCCCCATGCGCACAACTATCTTCTTAACATCACTAAAAAGCAGCTTTGAATGGCCAGATACGAACACCATCAATTGTTTCTTTTTAGTTAAAAAAACGGTTGCTTTGGCCGTTCGGCTAACTTCGATCTGACGAACAATCACTTGAGAAATATCGACATCCACACCAAATTCATCCTTTGCGATGCGTTCTAGTGCAAAATCGTCGTATATTTCATCTGACATAACTGATGTTAGTATAACACTGTCTTGCAATGTTAGGGAACGGGTGTATAATTTGTGAAATCATGAATCTACTGTTTTTAGAATCACAGCCTAATTTCCCACAAGAAGACCTGACCGACAGTAATGCGCAAATACTCGACATTCTTCTCTCGGACCCTTCGGCCCACGCCGAACATCATCAAGTCGCCGAACAAGGAAGCTTTCTTTACCGGTTTGGTCACCCCGCATTAGTCTCTCGGGTGGCTTCATCATTCTTTGAACGCGAAATGATTCATGTCTATGAATATGGCATTGAAGCTTACGAAGCAATCGCCAGCCTTGCAACTTTACGTTTTAATCGGCCAGGGCACAGCTACGAAGAAACAAAGTTGTATTTCAGCACTCCGCAAAGACTAACAGATACCGCAACCATGCTCGACGATCAAATAGACGAATTTGAGGCTACTATGCCCAACACGTCACATGTCATCGAAAGCATCACCAAGCGCAGCAATGCAGCTTTGGCGCATTATGCCATCGCCGGCGCAGCAATGGCATACACATTAGAGAAAGCAGTTATCGATCGTCCTGACATCATGTTGATGCGAGCAATAGACGAATAGTCGCGTATAATAAAAGTAATGGATTTTAACACTCGTTACGCAAAGTTAAACACAGCACAGAAACATG
>JALRDA010000143.1 GCA_023257145.1 Candidatus Saccharimonadia bacterium
AGTTCCTCTGTAATAATCGTTTTAGCTTTTTTAAACCAGCCGAACATTAGAACCCTATTTAACTAGATGTGCCAGATACGGCACCAATTAGACGAGCGATAAGACGAGACTCAGGAGAAAATGCTCCTACCCAATTCCAGATATATAGCAAGTTGACACCGGCGGAAAGTGTAGAAGAACATGTAGCTATCATAAGTAGAATTACTCCAATAGGAGCTTGGTCATCGTGACTTTCGTAATACTTGATAGATTTTAGCAGTAGGAAAGTAAACAAAATAGTCAGTAGAAGGGACACTCCACCTACAATAAGATATGCAATAGACTCAAACTGAGTGAGTGTGACCATTTTCTCCCATACCATGGGAGCGGTTGTCATAAATTGAGCACCTAGTGAATCTAGACGCTCAAAGATTTTATTTGCAATTTCGTTATTATCAGTCATTAGTTTCCTCGATAACGGCCACAGCGTCGTACAGGTTGATTAGTGCACTTTTAACAGCAGTATTAGCTGCTGCATAATTAGTATAGCGGAACTGAGTTTTCTCCCACTTACCATCAGTACGTGCATAGATGACAAAATCACCTTCTAACTTTTGTTTAGTTTCGCTTACCATTAGTGTACGAACTAGAAGATCGTTAGGCTCATTAGTAAGCACACTACGTTCAGTATCGAGATACTTCAATCCACCTTGGATATTTGAGTCTTTACGATACTTCTCTGCTTGACTACGATCCTTATAAGACGTAATCAAGCGGTTGTTGTGCTTATCTCGCCCATCAGCGTAATAATACATTAAGCTGCCATTTCCTTAGGTTGCTCATAGTCATCATTCACAGGTTGAGGAACCTCAACTTTAGCAGCATCCAGAGGGTCATTAGGATCGCCCTTCTTGAAGTCTAGGGTGAAGGCCCAATCTGCATATTGACCATGTTCATTTTGTTTATAATAAACGCCCGCATATTCGGCAGGCAGGTTCAAGTTTTGAAGAACAAATGCTAGAACTACATCTTCTTGCGGAATGTTTTCAAACGCCTCAATCACATCCGCATGGAAGTGGTGACGGCTATAAGTTTTAATACCTTCAAATCGCATATTTGCTTTCCAGTGCTGGCCAAAATTTAATAAAGTCATGGGCGGATTGCCACCCATTATCATCGTGATACCACAGCCAATGCTCTTGAATGCAATCACATTCTACCATTTCGCGCAACATCTTAATGTGTCGGCAGTTTGGTACGTGAGCAGGGCAATCACAGTAATAGGCATTACGCTTACGAGTTACATTGAAGGTATCAAGTGGGATAGCGCGATCGTCTTCCCACTTGGTAACTTCATAAGTAGATGTGGTTGTCTGCCTAAAAGTATAATACATCTTGGCTCTCTCCCTAATGTCTGAATATAATAGGGCATCCCGACTGGAAAGTCAAGTCACATTTTAACGGATTGTGAGCGTATATACCTGGCTCGCTCCTTGGAAAGTATACGCACAACGCACATAGTTTGTATATGCTTCACAATACCCATTAGCAGGCGACGTAGGCAGATCATTAAGGGCCAAGGCATTGACTTCAAACTTAGAGTTATCGACATTCCTACCGGCAAGTACCATTCTGCCTTCAAAAGTAAAGAATTGTACGCCGATAGCAGTAAAATTATCTTGACGATTAAGCACTACAGCGCAGTCTTCAAAAGCAGAGTCATTAATACTACATTGCTTAATAGCAGGTTGAGTTCCGGAAATAGCCGCAGCAACGGCAAGAGCAGTAATTAGCATTTAGTTAGATCTTTCATTTTAAAAATATAAGTTTCGCCTTTAAAGGCACTATTGATAGCCTCAATCCAGGCTTCATCACCATAAGTAGCAATTACTGCATACTCATAGGGGAAACCAATCCATACCGTTAGGTGTAAATTGGTTACCGTTCGTTACTATCGTACCTCTTTCAAGCATTTGCCTGTCCATGCAAAATAGTGAGCGTTAAATCGCCGTAGAAGTTCTACAGCATCTGTATTATCAAGCGGAATAGTAACCTTCCGCCCTGTACGCGCTGCATATTCTAGAGGGGTAAGTTTCTCGATAAGACTAGCACGAGCGTCGTCTGTCACTTTTTTAAGCCAACTGTTATCGTTAGATCCAGGAACGGGAGACCTGGGTACTGGAATTTGAGACTTTTCAGTTGGTTTGGTATGTCGTTGATCGTATACTTCGTCTTCCATATCGTAGTATTTTCCAATTGTCATAATGTAGTCCTCAATAGAGCAGTTTCATAATGGATCATAGTGTGTACATCATCATCAGTCATTTCATCGACGTCGAGCGGTGATTGCCATCCGCCGAAGCGTCTGACAAATTGTGCACCTTCCGCGTCCGCATCACCAATTGCAAAATATGGGCGACCAGTGAGTTCAAGCTGCTGGCGTAATACCGCAGGATTGACAGCAGAGACATGC
>JALRDA010000144.1 GCA_023257145.1 Candidatus Saccharimonadia bacterium
TTGGATTTGACGGACTGTACCGCTACTATGAGCGTCCTGCGGCCGGCCTAACGTACATCTACTTCTAACAGTTTGATGCAGATTTATCCCGTATCTCCGATTGAATAGGCGTATTTACCTAGCGGATTAAAAAGAGATTAAGTGCCAGTATGATGTATGCTAGCGAATGAAGCACAAGCCAAGCGACGACTGGATAAGTTAAGTAAAATCAGCTATAATTTGTACTAGTTATGCTAGGAAAGGAAATGATCATGGCGAGCGCTAACCGCATAGGACAATGGTGGAAATCACGTACCGATACGCCCCTAAAGGTGATAATCATTATTATTATTGCTATGTTGCTTATTTCCCTTCTTGTAGTCTCCTATGTATACGCAAGCTCACCCGCCGCTATTCGCAGTCCAAAACTTGAACACTACCACTTTCGCATGCAGGTAGTGGTAGATGGTAAGGCGGAAGATTTTGGATCAAAAGCATACCAGACTGGCTATCAGAAAGATTTATGTAACGCTAATTTACCTGAACAACCTATTCATTTTCATGACAACAAAGACCAGTTTACTCACATACACTGGGAAGGTATGACCGGAGGTATGGTCATGAAATACTATGGATGGAACTACATTAGCGGATTAGATGATGCACTAGGCTATAAGCTTGATGACATTGGTGATGTTCAAAAAGTTACGACGCACGGTAATTACCTTCCTTCTGTCGATGATAGTACGAACTTTTACGTATACACTGGCGACGAGAATAACTATCAAAAGCGTAGTTTTGACGACTGGGTAAATAAAGACCTTGAAGTATTCTTTGGCAAAACTAGCAACTCTCCAGCACATGATATTAATCAGCAGAAAACTAGCTTTAGTGATTATCTATCACCCACTGCTTCTGCTCACGGCACCGAAGGTCATACTAAAGACACTGATAGTGGTGAAACCGAACAAGAACGACTCACTCGAATTAATAATCTACTCGGCAACGTCGTAATATTCGCTCAGGACAGTGAGCCAACAAAACAGCAGATACAGGCACGGTTTAATAAACTTGAGCCCTTAACAGACAGTACATGCGGCGGCTAACCTCAACCTTTGAACGAAATGTTACTGTATTTGCCGTAGCCCTTATATCGGTTCTTTGCCATCTTGCCTTTTTACCGTATACTGCAATGCACGTCGGCCCACAAGTAAGTTGTAGCTCGGCATGCTCATCTCATGGGCAAATTGCAGCAATAGGGTCGCAGCCACTCAAAGATAAAAAAGTCGAAAAAGACCCCGCGCCACCAACCCTATGGCCCCGTGTAGATATAAAGTTAGTTTCTCTCTACTTATCAGCGACGGTTATCACATCGTACGCCGTAAGTATAGCAAGGAAAGAAGCCCTCTTAACGACACAGATGAGATTTTGAGAGTACTCAATTTATCAATGCAACTAATTAACAATACAACGGGAGTTATCATATGAGTAGAAATTTTATTATATTTATCAGTCTTTTATTAGTAGGTTTCGTAGGGCTTGTTTTTATGCAGCGCTCAGCGCAGCAAAGCACTGCTGATGTTGAAGGCTCAAACAACGTCTACGGGAATCTTGACAGTCCAGTAACATTAACTGAATATGTCGACTTTCAGTGCGAGGCTTGTTATGCCTTCTATCCTACCGTCAAAGAAGTTAAGGAAAAGTATAAGGACAGAGTTAAATTTCAGATAAAGTACTTCCCCATTACCTCTTCTCATCAGCATGCACTTGCCGCGGCAGCTACTGCACAAGCCGCCGCCAAACAGGGTAAATTCTTTGAAATGCATAACATTCTGTTTGAACGACAAAAATCCTGGGAAAATAGCCAAAATCGTGACGAGGTGTTCGCTTCGTATGCACAAGAAATCGGCCTTGATATGGTGAAATTCAAGGAAGATGTTACGAGCAGGGAGACACAAGCCATCATAAATGCCGACCTTGAGGAAGTTCAGAAGCTCGGGGGTAATGGTACGCCAACATTTTCACTTAACGGTGAAAAAATAGACAATCCTGAAAATACCGTTGAGGCTTTTTCAGAGCTTCTTGATAAAGCGCTAGCTGAAGCCGACAATTAAGTCGGCTTCAGCTTCTATTGTATAGGACCGACATGAAGATAGAATCATACTTTACTTGTATAAATTAATACACTTTCATAGAATATGCCGCAAAATTAAGTCGATCAACGTAAATGTTTTTTACGTATCTGAGCTTTTTATTTCCCAAGTATTCACAACTCAGCCCATCATGGGAAAGACAGTTAGGCTGCTAGATCGCAGTCTTCCTACTTTGATGAATATTAAACTAGGGACTTACTGCAGCTATCAATACCGCTATTTTTGAAATAAAATCGGCTGCTCCGGCTGTCGTCGCCATAGCTGAAACGGTTTCCCAAGCTAGCTTTATGATTTGCTTATTTGGATTAGGAGATACGAATTGGTTTTTAATAGTATCAATGTTATTGACGGCCTCTAATTTCTGCTCGCTGGTTAGCCTCTCGGATTTTAGTAGGATCTCTGACAATTGATCAAAAGTACGAACAGCGTCAATGTTTGTTTGAGATACGGGGCCGTAATTATTACCACTGATAATAATTGAGTTATTAGCAGTGATCGAGGTTGTAGAAACCGGTGAAGCCTCTAGTTCTTTGATATGTAGTTCGTTATCAAAATACTGGTAGATTGGTTTTACCATGACGTCGATGTATTTACGGATGTGGTCAATATACTTTCGTGATCCTCCGGCGTTAAAGTAATTCCCAATTGAACGGAGGTCATCTTTATGCTTTTCAAGCACGGCAAGTAAGAACGACATCCGCTCCTGTCTGTTGCGCGGTAACGAAAGTTGTGTGTTGTAGAGACTCTTTACCCATTCATCTATGTCGATAGAGTTTTCGGGAAAAGTTGCAATCGTCTCATTGATGAGCCGGGTATTATGTAAAAAGTCAACGAAATCATTGGCGGCAATTTCC
>JALRDA010000055.1 GCA_023257145.1 Candidatus Saccharimonadia bacterium
GTTGCAAATGCATTGGGTGCGGGATCATCGATGATATACACCTTTGGCATATCCATACCGTTCGTAATCGATAAATTTTCGACGATGCGATACAGGCGTGGATTGTCGCGCTTTTCAATCTGCTGCGCTCCAGTCATAGCAACAGCTAATTTGCTTGCCATGAAATATTGAATAAGCGCGTAAACAGCGGCAACGCCGATGATCCAGTAGACCATCGACGGATTGCCATTCACGTAACTGACCGCCCAGCCGATTGCACCAATCAGACCGACGAACAGCGCCATAATTACGACTGTATTGCGTTTATTCGCAGCAACGGCATTATACATAGCGGGTATTTATTTCCTTTGTGATTAGAACTTTACTTCAACAGGCTTTTCAACAGACGCCATATCTTCAACTTCAAAGAATTCACGCTGCACGAAACCAAGCATGCCAGCAAAGAGGTTGTTTGGGAATACTTGAATTTTCGTATTTAGATCACGTACGCCACTGTTGTAGAATCGTCGTGACGCTTGGATCTTGTCTTCGGTATCAACAAGTTCTTGCTGCAACTGCATGAAGTTCTGGTTCGCTTTTAGGTCTGGGTAAGCTTCTGCAACCGCGAACAGGCTCTTCAATGCACCTTCGAATTGGTTTTCTGCAGCGGCGGTTTCTTTCACACCTTGAGCATTCATTGCATTCGAACGAGCAGCAGTCACTGCATCAAACACGCCCGCTTCATGCGCTGCATAGCCTTTTACGCTATTGATAAGGTTCGGGATCAAATCCAAACGACGCTTTAGCTGCACAGTAATATCACTCCATGCCTCGTCAACACGGATTTTTAATGTCACAAGACCGTTATATGTAACCCAGATAAATATACCGAGTACAACAATAATTCCAAGTACGATCCACAATGCTAACATTTCTTATATTCCCCTTATATATCTACTAGTTTAGTAGTACTATTGTAGCATTTTTTACGAAAAAACTCGACCCATTGCTGGACCGAGTCTAATCAATTCTGGTGCGCAGAGCGGGACTTGAACCCGCACGACCTATTGGTCAAGAGATTTTAAGTCTCTCGTGTCTACCAAATTCCACCATCCGCGCATGTACTTTGTATAAATAAATATACCATATGGAGGCACGTATGGGAGTCGAACCCATTTAAAAGGTTTTGCAGACCTCCACGTAACCGTTCCGTCAACGCGCCATCTGTTTAGATATTATAGCAGATGAAAAGCGATTCGTCGGCGTGCTAATAATAAAAAAGAGATCTTTCGATCTCTGCTTTATTGTGGTGCGCGAAAGAGGACTTGAACCTCCACGTCCCGAAGGACACCAGCCCCTCAAGCTGACGCGTCTACCAATTCCGCCATTCGCGCATAAGGGTGTTTAACCCTTGTGATTATACCAATGCTACGGTGTTTTGTAAACCGATTTGCTCTCAACACTCCAATACAGGATGTTTGCATAACGATCATTTGGTGAAATGAGCATTGACTGAGCATCAATTGTCTTTACCTGTTTACTAGCGACATATTCTGCCGTCGATTGGTACAACCCGATTGCCGGTACATCGTCAAGCCACTGCTTGGCGAACGCCAAGTATTTTGCATTGCGCAAATCCGGTTCGACGCGTGAACGCGCACTTGTTAAGGCTGCATCTGCAGTCGTGTTTCTATAGTTAGAGAAATTATACCCATTTTGATTTGCCTGTGATGTATGCCAATATGCATAGACATCGGGATCCGCACCGATAGCAAGTTCGTATAACAAGACGTCATAACTACGTGGTTGCAATACATTTTGAACAAAGTTACTCGCTGGATCGGCAGTATTGACCACGTTGGTATTAATGGTAATACCCAGCTGGCGCCACTGACCAACCAAAAGTTCAAGTGACTTTTCGTAGCCGGCATTCTTGGTAGTCGCAAGTGAGAGCGTTAACGGCTGACCCGTACTATTTTTACGAACATTGCCGACCATTTTCCACCCTGCGCTGTCCAAAATCTCACCAGCACGTTTGCTGTCGTACGCTGGAGCGCGCGGAATAGCATCACCAGTCAGCTGGCCGCGAACAAACGGCAAGTCGAGCGCCGGCTTATCAAGCGTGATGTCTTTAGAGCGATCGTTTAAATTTTGCGGTGACGGTAAGCTGACGCGCATGCCACTGCGAATCGCATCAACGTTCGTTCCCAACTGAAGCGCTTGTCGCACCGCCTTATCTTTTAGGACTGGCGAATCGGTATTCAATAGCGCGTAGACGCCACTATTCACTGGTCGCGAAATCACGTTGTAATTATTCAGGTCGACGTTACGAACATCAGCAGATGTTAACCCCATTGCCGCATTCACCTCTCCACCCCGAAGCGCCTTTATGACAGCATCCTGCGTATTATAGGCATGCACCTCAAAGCGACTGATGAGCGGCGTACCCTTGTAGTATTCCGGGAATGCCGTCATATTAACTGCGCGGTGTGACGCAGTGTCAATTGTCTGCAATAGCCTATAGCTAAATGGACCGCTACCGATTGGCGCACGACTAAAAACATTTTCCCGTATCGCGCTTGGATCAACCCGACCCAAGATATGCTCTGGCAGTACAGCAAACGTCAAAGCGTGTGGGAATGCTGCGTACGATGCTGGCAACTGAAATTCTACCGTTGAATCGTCTAGGGCTTTGACTTTGACATCTTGCCAATTGCTGCGAAGTGGCGATCGAGTAGCGGGGTTTTTTATCAGATTAACAGTAAACGCGATGTCGTTTGCGTTTAATCGTGTATTGTCATGCCACAGTGCATCGTCGCGAATTTTCACCGTATAAATCATGCCTGTAGGGTCGACGTCCGTACTCTTCGCTAGGTCGCCACGAAGGTGCCCCGTTTCGTCATAGGTATATAGCGAAGAAAATAGCAGATGACTAACAGCAATCTCGGGATTTGATTTTGCGTATAGTGGGTTCAGCGTATCAATTGCACCAATTGATGCCTCTGCATAGGTACCGCCACTTGTAGGCGCACTCGTCTGATAGCTTCGCTGATACCACATCATCTGCAACCCAACGATACCAATCATCACACCGACCAATAGCAGCCAGCCGATAATATGACGACGAACATCGCGCATATTATCCATACGACTAACAATAAATTTATGGGCATGACGCATAGTTGCGCCTTCGGCTTTTTTGACACGCTTTGAAAGCTTTTTATGGTCAAAGTTTATTTTTTGGAGATGACGCCACCCACGTTTATCGTCCGCCATAGTCGCCCCTTATACGCCAAAGGCTGGTAAAAGTAGACCAACCAAGATAGACAGGACAAAAATAACCGCTAAAACAATTGATGCTTCAAATAAGTTCTTATCGAGGCCTCGACGTGTCGTATATAGCTCACCCGAACTACCAAATCCGGCACCCAGGCTTGCACCACGTTGCTGTAGCAAAATAGCCAGGATCATTAGCAATGCTGAACCAATGGTTACAATTTGTAAAATACTATCAATATTCATTTATTCTCTCTCCCGTTGACGCATGTATTGTAATTCCAATACACCACTTACTATATAGTTTACCAGACTCAACACTATTCCAGTAATCATTGAATAGAGGAAGGTCATCTGTAGCCCAGGTGCGAGTTTTAACGAGATGTAGACCATCAGTCCGTTCACCACAATCATAAATAAACCGAGCGTCACTAAAATTGCCGGTAGCGACAAAATAATTACTATCGGTCGCAAAATTGCGTTAACAATAGAGAAAATCAGCCCTGCAACGAGAAATGCCCACGTATTAGCGTTGAAATCTGCGTCGCTATATCCTGTTCCGAAAACACGAACAGCCACCCATAACCCAAACGAGTTCAACATCCATCGCAGGATAAATAAAGAAAATTGCTTTTTCATAAACTGTCCTTTATTGTAGTCATTTTTTATAAATCTGTCGAGAGCCGGCTGGTTAAGTTATCATAGCCTCTGTCTGTCACAAGAATATCGTCTTCGATACGAACACCTATTGATTCTTCAGGGATGTAGATTCCAGGCTCAACCGTCAATACCATGCCTGGCTGTAAATACTTCGGACCACCCAGGCTATCATGCACATCAATACCTAGCCCATGACTGATCGCGTGAGGAAAATATTTATGATAACTCTCTCGATCATCCGCAGTCGCCATAAGCCCCAGCTTTAGCAATGCATCAATCATAATCCTGTCGACATC
>JALRDA010000089.1 GCA_023257145.1 Candidatus Saccharimonadia bacterium
AGTTCAAGCCTACTTGCTGGTGCTAGACGATATTGCAGATCGATCTGATTTGCGACGAGGCGGCCCGTCGGCGCACCGCCTCATCCATACACTCGCTACCGAGAAGGTTATGCATGGTGATCTTGAGCATTACAGTGAAGCGCAGGCTATGAATGCGGCACAGTGCGCGATCCACAAAGCGGCGCTTGAGCTTTTGGCGCTGCCAGTGGACGACGCGACTGCGCGCCGAGCATTGATCAGTCTGCATAAAAATATACAGATTACTGGCGTGGGTCAAATGAACGACTTGTTTAATGAAACGACGACTGACGCGCTAGACGAAGCCGCTATCGAGCGAGTGTTGACGCAAAAATCAGCCTACTATACATTTGTAAGTCCACTCGAGCTCGGCGCTTGCTTGGCAGGACATGAGCGGCTTGATGAAAACGTACGACAATACGCTATGCATGTTGGCGCACTTTTTCAAATTACCGATGATATTATTGGTACCTTCGGCTCAAAATTAGAGACGGGTAAAAGTGTAAACGATGATATACGAGAAGGAAAGATGACATTAATTGCGCAGCATGCATTAGCGCACAGTAATGTGGCGGATCGCGAGCGGCTACGGTCGGTCCTAGGAGACCCAGCGGCAAGTGATGCGTCGTGCGAAATCGCTCGTCAAATTATGTTAGAGTCCGGTGCGCGGGAATATGCAGAGGATCGAGCACGGGCGTATGCCGTTGAGGCGCGTACTGCTCTGAGCGATTGGGCAGCACCAGATGAGAATTTTAAGGCTTTTCTGGCTGAATTGATCGATTATATTTCCCGGCGTAATGCTTGATTTTTACTATTCCATATAATGGTAATGATATAAAAAATAGGTCATTACTCTGTTATACTAAGAGCAGTATATGGCAGTAGAACGAATCGTAGATACAAGCGTTCACGACGAAGATAGTGGTGACATTGATGAGCAAGAAATTGAAATCACTTTGCGTCCGCAAAGTTTTGCTGATTATGTCGGCCAAGACCGATTAAAACGTAACTTAAAACTTGCTATTGATGCAGCAAAAAAACGCGAAGAGCCGATTGATCACGTGCTTCTCTATGGTCCGCCGGGGCTAGGGAAGACGACAATGGCGACCGTGATTGCAAATGAGATGGGTAAAAATATTCGTATAACGGCCGGACCTGCTATTGAGCGTGCTGGAGATCTTGCGAGTATATTAACGAATCTTGGCGACGGTGATGTCTTGTTTATCGACGAAATCCATCGTCTGTCGCGTACTGTCGAGGAGGTGCTCTACAGTGCAATGGAAGATTTTAAACTTGATATTGTGATTGGTAAAGGGCCTGCTGCACGTTCGGTGCGTTTGGATCTGCCAAAGTTTACAGTGATCGGGGCGACGACTCGGACGGGTGCGCTTGCGGCGCCACTTCGTGATCGTTTTGGGTTGATTCATCGCTTAGAATTTTACTCACCGACAGAAATATCACAGGTCATTACGCGTGCCGCGACTATTTTGGATAGTGAAATTCACTCTGATTCAGCAGATTTACTTTCAACGCGTGCTCGTCTGACGCCGCGCATCGCCAATCGACTATTAAAACGCGTTCGTGATTATGCTGATGTAAATGGTGACGGCATTATCGACAGCTTGACGACTAAAAAAGCGCTCGCACTATTAGAGATTGACGAGCTTGGGCTAGATCCAGCTGATCGCCATTTACTGACAAGTATTATTGATAATTACGGCAATAACCCGGTTGGCTTAAATACCATCGCCGCCCTTACTGGCGATGAGGCGACGACTATCGAAGATTTTTACGAGCCGTATTTGCTGCAGCTAGGGTTTATTGAACGAACGCCGCGCGGACGACGCGTGACCCCAAAGGCATACAGGCATTTAGGCAAGACTATACCTGAAAACGAACAATAATTGTTATACTATAAACATGGAACAAGAGCCGCAACAGAATACTCCTTCAGATCAGCCGCAGAGTGCACCGCCTCAGCCGGTTGCCTATGATGCGAATGGTAATCCATTATACGCAGCACCACCTCAGGCGACGCCACAATTCGTCCACTTGAGTCGAGCGGTGGACCCGATGCCGCAAGAGGTCTCACCCGAAGTGCAAAAGCGTCACGAGGAGTCGGTAAAAGAGCATCCGACGTTAAACTTGAGCGCGCATGAATTTATTATCAGTGCCGTGCGTCGTCACCCGATCGGTCTATTGATACCTGTAGGTCTTACTATTTTTCTTGTTGCTTTAGTGGCCTCTGTCATGATTAATTTCTCACTCATTATTGAATCGCTAGGCATCTTTGATCCTCCGGCGTATGGCCCAATTCTGTTAATCGGATTGTTGTTGATTGCGCTGTTTGTCATTGGCGGATATATTGCCGTCTGGGTGTATACGAATAATCGTTTCTTCCTGACGAATGAAAGCGTCATCCAAGAGCTGCAGATGAGTTTATTTATGCGTAAAGAGCAGACGGTCAGCTTGGCAAATATCGAAGACGCCAGCTTTGATCAGCACGGTATCTTGCAGACGGTGCTTAACTATGGATCTATTCGACTCAGTACTGAAGGCGACGAGACGACATACCGCTTTACGTATGTGAGTAATCCCAAGAAGCAGATTGAAATTTTGAATAACGCCGTAGAGGCATTCAAGAATGGGCGACCTATCGAAGGCTAGCTAGGTAAGCGAGCCTATTTATTTCGATTTGTTTTGACGAAGTCGGCCTCTTTTTCAAGATCGGCCCGTAGCGTGTAGCCTGCGCAGGTATTGTTTGTGCAGTTCACGCCTTCGTAACGGTAATTTGACGACTTATCGCCGATTTTGACGTTATTTGGATCGGTCAATAATGTTGGGTCAACTGCAGGTAGTGTTTTGTCGGTGATTTCCGCTGGGTAGGATTTGTTTGTGGCAAAATAGACTTCTTCAAGACTATAGTACATTGCGTTAATAGCAGTCTTGCGCTGGTCGTCACGGTGGGTGGCGGCCAGATTTTGTTTTTGGACAAATAATACGGTGGTTGCAACGGCTAAGAATAGCGTAACAACAATAATTTCGATGACGGTAAATCCTTGAGAGTGTTTCATTAGTACCTATTATACCATTAGATGAAAAGCGCCAAGGGAAAGAATGTGCATGCAGCCCTCTCACGCGATTTATAGTAAATTATCAGAAAGCGACGTATAATAGAAATTAGATAAAGAGGGGAATTTATGGCTAAAAAGAGTGAAAAACCAGAAATGGCTGAGAAATCAGCAACGAACGAGGGTAAGTTAAAGGCTTTAGGTCTAGCAATGGATCAGATCACCAAACAGTTTGGCGATGGGTCAATTCGTCGACTTGGCGATACGCAAAAAGTCGATGTTGAATTGATCTCAAGTGGCTCATTGAGTGTTGACCTAGCGCTTGGTGGTGGCTATCCAAAAGGTCGCATCATTGAGATCTATGGCCCTGAAAGCTCTGGTAAGACGACACTAACGCTTCATGCGATTGCTGAAGTGCAAAAAAATGGCGGCACTGCGGCCTTTATCGATGCCGAGCACGCTCTTGACCCTGCCTATGCGCGACGCCTCGGTGTTGATACAGACAATCTCTATGTTAGCCAGCCAGACAACGGCGAGCAAGCTCTAGAGATTGCTGAGACTCTGGTACGCTCTAACGCTGTAGACTTGGTAGTTGTTGACTCTGTTGCAGCACTGGTTCCACAAGCGGAAATTGATGGTGATATGGGTGACAGTCACATGGGGCTTCAGGCTCGGTTAATGAGTCAGGCGCTTCGAAAGTTAACCGGCATCATCAATAAAAGCAAGACAACCGTCATCTTCATTAATCAGATTCGTATGAAAATTGGTGTGATGTTCGGTAATCCAGAGACAACAACCGGTGGTAACGCATTAAAGTTCTACGCTTCTGTTCGTCTGGATATTCGCCGTACTGGCCAGATTAAGGTGGGTGAAGACATTGTCGGTAACCGCACAAAAGTAAAGGTCGTCAAGAACAAGATTGCTCCTCCTTTCCGCGTTGCTGAATTCGATATCATGTATAACGAAGGTATTTCAAAGACGGGTGACGTACTTGATCTTGCAGTGCAGCATGGGATTGTCGGCAAAGCTGGCGCTTGGTTCGACTATAACGACGCAAAAATTGGTCAAGGGCGTGAAGCAAGCAAGACGTATCTTAAAGAAAACCCTGACGTCCTCAAAGAGATCGATGCGAAAGTGCGCGCAAAAGTGAGTGAACTATCAGGCGATATTTCTCCAACCGATAACGACGCGGCAGATGCAAGTACCGAAGAGTAATCAATCTCTCACATGAAAATCACCGGAATCACCGCCCAGCAAAAAGATAAAAATCGGGTGAATATTATGGTGGACGGAAAATATCGATTTAGCCTCGATATTTTCCAATATGCCGATTTAGGGATAAAGATTGGTCGCGAGTATAGCGACGATGAGCTGACGCTTTTAGAGACGGAGAGTCAGTTCGGAAAAGTCTATGCGCGAGCACTCGAATATTGCATGATGCGTCCGCACTCATCGCGCGAAGTGCGTGATTATTTATACCGCAAAACGCGCGACTCTCGAAAAAAGACGGGTGAAGTGAAGCCAGGTGTTTCACCGGTCATTACGCAGCGAGTATTCGATCGATTGGTTGAAAAAGGCTACGTCGACGATGAGAAATTTGCCCGCTATTGGGTCGATAATCGTAATCTAACAAAAGGATCAAGTCAGCGTAAGCTGCGAGCAGAACTACAATCTAAGGGGGTCGAGTCGGGGATTATCGATCGCTTCCTTGCAGAGTCCGAGCGAAGTGACGAAAGCGAGATAGCAAAGATTATTGCAAAAAAACGTAATCGTTATCCTGACGATCAGAAGTTCATGCAGTATCTCGCGCGCCAGGGATTTAGCTATGACGACATCAAGAGTGCGCTTATGTCTGAGGAGTAGTGTCACTCATCTGTTCTGCGTGCTGACTTTTTCGGAAAGGGTTAGTGTAGCTGTGCCGCATTGTTTCCATCGCTGGTTCGGGGATTTCTGCCTGCGAGTGAACGATAATAGCGTGGTCGTTAATTTCGGTGATTTGAGTGCGGTGAATAAGTAGCTGTGCGTCGTTTAGGCTTTTTAAAAGCGGGCGCTTGACAAGCAGCTGCTGAATCAGAAATGCACCCGTTTCAATAGTGTAACTATCAACTTTACCAAGTTTGTGGCGTTTTTCATCGATCACTGTCATGCCGACAGGTGAAAAGTTGAGATCGTAAATTTCTTTAATTTTTATAATGTCGTCTAGGCTGACAAATTCATCGCTGGAGTCAACGATAAGACCGATGTCACTGAATTCACGCACGTCCGCAATGCGCAGGAGTGATGGCACCTGATCAAGAAGCGGCCCCTCAAGTTCGTATGCGACAATTTCAAGTGTTTTTGGATTGATGATCGCCTTGTTTGTGCGCGCAAGCTCACTACCTGTCTGTAGGCCCATTACCGGTGCGTTAAGGAGTCGTGATCCAGATATTAACATACTATTAGTATAAACGTTTTCTGATTACTACTCAACAAATGGATTCGTGCGACCCTGAGATAAATCAAGCTGATCGGCGGCTTCATTGCGCGATTTTAGGTTATTTACGCGGTCGATTGTCTTTTCGTCGAAGTTAACAGTGGTGCCTGCAGGGACGTAGTCGGTGCTTTCTGATGAGCTGATGATAATATTATTGAGCATCAGCACGACAACCGCTAGGCCACCAAGGACAATAACGGCAAATAGTAGCATGTGATACCTTTGTAAAAAGTGGGTTATTTTTTTCTGTATTGCAGTGAATGAAATATCCATCATAGGCTCCTATCGAATGTAGACCTCTATATTAAGGGCGTCTGTTGAAACTTGGTTACCTTCTTGTGCTTTAGATAGGCTTACTTTTGAGATTTGCATCTTGGTTAGGTTCTGCTCGATTGATTTGATAAACCGCAGCAAGCTTTCGTAGTCGATCGGATTTTCCAGAGTGATTGAGACGAATGTTGACTTGACTGATCCTGCGCCCGTAACCGCTGTCGGGGTTGGCGTCGGCGTTGTTGTTGCGGGCTGGCCCGCTGCCGGAGGAGTTGCGCCAGCGGTTTGCCCGGCAGCATCGAAGTTGAT
>JALRDA010000098.1 GCA_023257145.1 Candidatus Saccharimonadia bacterium
GTTGAGCGTTTTGCTCTGCGTGGGTGGGATGCACATTTGGTGGATAAAATGGATTTAATCGAACAATCCAAAACAGAATATATTCTGCAGGAAGGGATTTCCGGTTTGATTCGAGCTATATTCAAAGTGATGATCCGTTCACCATTCTCTGACATCCAGTCCGCAGCGAACACGACGTCAAGCTGCTTAACGATATCTCCCGTCACGCGCATGACGAGATCGTCATACACGATATGATCACGACGATGGTACGAACGTGCTACGACATTTTGCGAACCTGTAAAGCCGATCTGTTCGTCGACAATGACAATTTTACGATGATTGCGTAAATCTGGACGAGTATAGCCGCGAAACGGTAAGCGAAGTGGCAATGACGCCTGTGTCTGCACACCCCACTGTTTCAAAAGCTTCATGCCAGCGCGCCACTGGCGCAGATGCTTCAATGCACCGTAGGCGTCGTACACCACCCGAACTGTGACGCCACGACGTGCAGCCTGTTCAATTGCGTCAAATACTGGCTGCGTTTCGGCGTCGAGGATGAAAATATAGTATTCGATATGGACTGTTTCGTGCGCTGCATGGATTGCCTCGGCAATAGCCGCGAAACTTTCTTGATAATCAGTATAAAGCTTGACGTCCTGCGCCGTTTCAACAGGCAGGTGCGCCAGCGACCATGCCAGCGTGGCCGTATCGACGTATTTTTGCGGGAACTGCTCTGGATACGCCGTGCGCGTCAGACTAATCCGCTTAAAAAGAATATCGAGGTGCTTCTGAATGTGTCGTCGGTGCGACGGCAGCTTGCTACTACCTAGCACCAAAAAGATTGCCCAGCCAAGTGGAGGGATAAGAAATGTCAGCGTCAGCCAAGTAAGGCCAGCGGTTGGTGGACGATTCCGTGGCATGACAAACACAGCCGCAATGCGCAGCAGCCACTCAAACGCAAGCCACGCAATAGACCAGCCGCTGAGTACCGAAACCGCCGACTGCAAGGAGTCGATCATTGTGTTAGCGCTTTTCTTCTATGTGTATCGAGAGCTCGCTTAGCTGCGCGTCGTCAATCATACTCGGTGAATTCATCATTGTGTCGACACCTGACCCATTCTTTGGGAAGGCGATAACTTCACGGATGTTCTCTTCGTCGACCAATACCATAAAGATGCGGTCGATACCAAACGCACAACCAGCGTGCGGTGGTGCACCATACTTAAACGCATTAATCATAGCGCCAAATTTCGCATCGACATATGCTTCGTCGTACCCCAGTACGCCAAAGGCTTTGTACATAACATCTGGATTATGGTTGCGCACAGCACCTGAGCAAATTTCATACCCGTTCATGACCATGTCGTACTGGTCGGCAACAATCGTGAGCTTGTCTTCGGTCTGCTCGAGCGCTTCAACACCACCTTTTGGCATTGAGAATGGATTGTGACCAAAGTCAATCTTCTTTTCACCATCGTTCCATTCATAAAATGGAAAATCAACAATCCAAGCAAGCGCTACGACATTTGGATCTTTTAAGTTATAGAAATCAGCGAATTCATTGCGGAGACGACCGAGTACTTTATTGACTGTTTCGCGCGCGTCGGCACCGAAGAAAACGACATCACCATCCTTGGCACCGGTTGCGCTGCGTACTGCATCGATCTCTTCCGATGACATAAATTTCGCAATTGGCGATTTGACGTCGCCGTCCGTAAAGGTCAAGTAGGCAAGTCCCCCTGCACCTTCCTGCTTGGCAATTGTGGTAAAGGTATCGATTTGCGAACGACTCAGTGTTGCACCACCTTCGACGCGGATTGCCTTTACAACGCCAGTTTCGGCCGCTTTTTTAAAGACAGAAAACGCAGTATTCGTAAATACAGTGGTGAGATCGACAAGTTTCATGTCGAAACGCAGGTCAGGCTTGTCCGACCCGTAGACATCCATTGCTTCATGGTACGGAATACGTGGCACGTCATCGCTAAGTAACGTTTTGCCACCAAAGTCAGTTACGAGTTGTTTGATGAGCGGCTCCATGGTTGCGCGTACTTCTTCGCCAGACTCTGCAAATGCCATTTCAAGATCGAGTTGATAAAAGTCGCCGTACAGACGATCAGCTCGTGGATCTTCGTCGCGGAAACAGGTGGCAATTTGGTAATACTTAGCGACACCACCTACCATAAGCAATTGCTTGAACTGCTGCGGCGCTTGCGGTAGTGCATAAAACTTGCCCGGGTGTACGCGCGAAGGCACTAAGAAATCACGTGCTCCTTCTGGGCTTGAGTTGGCTAAAATAGGCGTCGTAATTTCAGTGAACTCCTGATCGTCCATATAGGTGCGAATATAGCGATAGTAGTCCGAGCGCATTTTGAGCATGCGCTGCATTTTTTCACGGCGCAAGTCGAGGTAACGATACTTCAAGCGTAGCTCTTCGCCAGCTTGTACGTCGCTATGGATCTGAATAGGCAACGTCTCTGACTTATTGAGCACTGTCAAATCACGCACGACGAGCTCGATCGATCCGGTTGGAATCTTGTCGTTCTTGAGGCCCTCTTCTCGCTCTTTCACAAGGCCTGTCACAGACAAGACGTACTCATCGCGCACCTGTTCGGCGGCATGAAAAGCGGCTTGATTTTCTGGCTGTATAACCAACTGCAGTACGCCGGTGTGATCGCGCAGGTCAATAAAAATAAGTCCGCCATGGTCGCGACGAGTATGCACCCATCCTTTTACGGTGATGTAGTGTGAGAGCGCTTCTTGCGCGTGAGAAATATATGTACGTGTCATAATTGTTCTTATTTTACCGTTTTTTTGCTATTTATGCCACTTTTTACCACTGTAGCTACACATTAGTGCCGTTTTTGGTTGCGTTATTGGCAGTAACAGTACGCTTCATGACGACCTCTGGCTGGTCATCGTCGTCAAATTCATCCTTGATCGCACGCCCCAATAGCGCCTCCATGCAGTCTTCAAGCGTGAGAATACCCACCGTTTCACGGTGTTCGTTAAGCACGATAAACAGATGATGATTCGTGCGGATAAACGCCGAAAGTGCGTGCCATAGCGACTGGTCCTGCCGAATGTAAAACACCTTCTTTTCCATAGCCTGTTCAGCGGTGCGAGTCTTTTTGTGCGTACCTACATGCATCACATCACGAAGATACAAGATACCTATAACATTGTCGATGGAATCCTTAATGACCGGTATGCGGCTATGGGTGGTTTTAAATAAATCATCGAGCACTAATGGACCTAGCGTTTCATCGTGGTTGATCGTGTCGATAGCTGTGCGCGAAATCATCACCTCTTCGACCGTACGATCGTCAAACCCTAAGCTGTTTTGAATGAGCATTTTTTGATCGGCTGTCAACACGTCTCCCGACTGCTCGACCATATGTAGAAGCTCTTCGCGCGATTCAATATCGTACGTGTCGGGCGGGATAGGCGATACGATGTGGATTGCACGAAAGACCAGCGGGTATTTTTCAATAAATCCAAGCACTTTCGACTCATATCGCTCGTAGAGCTTTTGCGAGTAATGCTGTAAGAGTGCGATGCGCGCGATTGCCCCGGCCTCTAGGGCGATAAGGAGCGAAACCAACACACCAAGCGTCCAATGAAACAGCACAACGCCAATTGCCGATAGCATCACAAGAAGCATCGCTGTCAGAACGCGCTGAAGCGAAAAGACGTCAGGCATCAACTCGTTACGATGAAGCAGGAATGCGGCTTCTTCGTCGCCGTTTTTAATACGTCGCCGCAATTCAAAGGTGCTGTGAGTTGTCATCTGCGGTCGAATTCCCAAAACAACAAACAATAACACCATCGTTACAATGTATACTATTGCCAAAAATACAGTCATGATTGTATTGTAACGTACTTTAGTTTGCGCACCCATACTGCTTTCGTTATACTAGAGGTAGTAAATAGGAGATTAGGTGTGACGAAAACAGCATGGATTATTTTTATAGCGCTCAGCGTAGCATTGCTTGGAGCGCTGGTATTCGTATCAGGTCAGAACAAACTAGATGTATCGGACGTCAATGCTAATGCCGTCTTGTCTGGCAGCGAAGCTTCTGGGCAGATTGGTGATCACGTATACGGCAATAAAGATAGTAAGGTACTCCTAATCGAATACGGCGATTTCCAGTGTCCTGGCTGTGCATCGGCATATCCAACCGTTCAAACAGTTAAAGAAGAATACAAAGAAGATATGGCGTTTGTATTTCGAAACTTCCCTCTTACAAGTATTCACCCTCACGCGCTCGTTGCAGCAGCAAGCGCAGAAGCAGCAGCCCGCCAGGGAAAATACTGGCAAATGCACGACGTTCTTTACACGTCACAGCAGGAATGGAGCCAGGCATCAGCCAGTGACCGTTCTGTCATATTTGAGCAGTATGCGCGCGACGCTGGTCTCGATGTAAACCGATTCAAGGAAGATCTTGCCGACCCTGAAATTACCAAAAAGATCAATTTTGATCTTGCACTCGGTAAGGAGCAAGGTGCCGAAAGTACCCCTACATTCATCCTCAACGGGCGTATTTTGTCACAAGATGAGTGGAGTAGTGAAGAAGCACTGAAAAAAGCCATCGACGCTGAAATTAAAAAGCAGCAGTAATCGTTACTGCCGTAATAGAAAATCACCCCGGTGCCTTGGGGTGATTATTTTTTTAGTCAAACTCAATTTAGTGAGCGATATACAGTTG
>JALRDA010000043.1 GCA_023257145.1 Candidatus Saccharimonadia bacterium
CAAATGAGTATTGTGTAGAGCTCGGCTCGACTGTTTGCTTGCAGTGTCCCACCGTTCTTGTCGATGATCTTCGGAAGGTTTTCTGCGGCTGTGGCGATTTTGTTGGCCACTTCACGTCGAGCTTTTTCTTGTGCCTTATCATAGGCTTTTTGATCGCGGATCACGATAATCCCCCATATAGTAAAGAACGGATAAGCGCTTCGAGTACGGTAAATATACGGTCGTAAGCCTCGCGGATTGGTCCGGAAGTGTCTGCTTGGCTGTGATTTTACTCCATTAGTAATATAAAGTCAACCATGTGCCGGCGATCGGTACCGTTATTGCAAAAGTTTATGTAATGTGTTATTATATAAAAATGAATGCTGAGAATGCAAATTTTTCGAATGCTGAGACGTCGGCAGGCCGAAGCCCTAGAATATCGCCAAAAGTTACGAAATATATTGGTCTGACTGCAGCTGCTGCTAATGTTTTAAGCATGACGGTTCACGGCATTAGTGCTATAGAGAATATGTCTACAGACCAGGTCGTAGTTGCAAATGAGCTACCATCCGTAGATCCTCGAGGATTAATTAAAGATACTAAGGTTATAAAAATCGAGCATGCAGCCGGTGCGGGTGAGTCTGTTCGCTACACCGATGGCCATATTAGGCAAGCTATACGTTCAGCTGGCTTAGTTTTAGAAGGTTTGTCGCATGATGAGCTAACATTGCCTGACGAAGTGGATATTCATACGATAAAACTTACCCCCGACGGATTGTACACAAATGATACTAATCATGAGTCGGTAGAGTGTTATTCAGACGAACAGCTTGATCGTGTGCAAACACAGTATCTAAAGAACAGTGACCTGCCTGCAGCAACTAGCTTGGCAACGGTCATCAACCAAGGAGATAGCTGTGTCATGCTTAACGCAGGGGCGGTTGGTGTCGTGGATTACATCAACGGGATGCCAATCGGTACACAGTATGGTGCTGTTTTAACCGACAATCTGGTACTGCACGAAGTTGGGCATGTATTGGGGCTGGGTCATGCGGCATCGTTGAACTGCGATAGTCCAAATGCCAGCTCACTACTAGAACAGAGTGCGGTTGATATAGGAGAGTTAATTGAGAGTGGCTGTGTTGTACCAAAGCGTGGAGAAACAGACAAGCTAGACATGTATAGCGACCATGCGACAGTGATGGGTGGCATACTCGCAGAATCCATCGACTCCTATACAGAACGTTTTAACTCTAACGAAACCACTAAGCTTGCGCCTGAAGTTGCGAAGAATAAAGACATCTCTCTCGAAGCGGCAACATATGAGCTCAGTACGCTATACGAAGAGACGCGAGCAATTACATTAATGTTACCTGCAGACCATCCGCTTCGAAAGATCGATCCAAAGATTGATAAGTTAACTATAGGGTTGATGTCACAGGAGTTTGGCGGTGCACCTAATGCGACAGTTCAGGTAATTGCTCATCACGAAGAGCAATCGTATCGACTGACGCACTCATTCCCGTATATCGCCGGATACGATGATCAACTCGGACCTATTGAGGTTTATCATGATGAAACGCTCGGAGTAAAAGCAATTATCCACCCGGGCAGTGACCCGCGGAGCGTGAAAGTAGCAATCGAGCACACTAAGTAACGCTATTCTTCAATAAACCCGCCGCTTTGGTGAGACCATAATTTTGCGTAGATGCCGCCATTCTTTAGTAGGTGTTGGTGCGTGCCGTCTTCGGTGATCGTGCCTTTATCCAGTACGATGATTCGATCAAGTTTTGCGATTGTTGATAGTCGGTGGGCAATCACAATTGAGGTTCGATTTTTCATCAGCTTTTCTAGGGCATCTTGAATTAATTTTTCACTTTCACTATCAAGTGCAGATGTTGCCTCGTCGAGAATTAAAATCGGTGCATCCTTTAAAATTGCGCGCGCAATGGCGATACGCTGACGCTGTCCGCCTGATAATTTGATGCCTCGTTCACCAACGATTGTGTCAAAGCCGCTTGGCATTTTGTTGATGAAATCAAGTGCATGTGCTTTTTTAGCTGCGGCGATAATTTGCTTGTCGGTGGCGTCGGGATTGCCGTAGGCTATATTTTCTCGTAGGGTACGGTGAAACAGTAGCGGCTCCTGCGGGACGTACGCAATCTGATCACGAAGACTAGACTGTGTGACCTTTGCTATATCTTGATTATCGATTGTGATAGTCCCCGCATTGATATCGGCGAAGCGGAGTAATAGTTTTGTGATCGTGGTTTTGCCAGCGCCCGACTGACCAATGAGCCCAATTTTTTGGCCAGCAGGGATTAAGAGATTGATTGCGTCAATGACGTTCGTTTGCTTTGCGTCACTGTAAGCATAGGAAACGTTTTGTAGTTCGATTTTTGCATTTTTGACGATTAGCTTTTTGGCATTCACATCGTCGTTAACTGATACCTCCTGCGTTAATATTTCTGTCATAGGTGCTGCTTGCAGAAAGACTCGATCGTAGCCGTTGACGATATCTCCAAGTGAGAAAAGTTGACCAGCAATGCGCTGCAGATAGGCAATGGCAAAGATGGCGATACCCAGTTCAATTTCTTTGTTAAAGAGTAGTGTTGCGAGCGTCGAGATAGCGATAATTTGCATAACTGCCATGACGCCGAGGCGAAGTGAGCCTTCGATAGACATCCATCTAAAATCTTTGACATACGCCTGCTTGTAGCGATTACTTAGTTTCGTGATGCCGCCAACTTCTAGGTCTTCACGGGCGAATGTTTTAACCGTCAAGTTGTTGCTGATGGTATCAGCTGTCGCGCCATTTAGTTCGCCAATTAGCTCTTTTCTAGCGAGGCGTAGCGGGCGTCGCAGTTTGACTGATAGACGAATCTGAATCAATAGCGCGATGATGAGACCTAAAACGATCGCACCGATGATTGGCGAACTGAAAAAGAGAATCGCGATACCACTTCCCGTGGCGATGATGAATGATAGAGTGCGCAGAATAAACAGATCTTGCAACGCGACATGCGCGTTGACGAAATCAATAAATTTTCCTGTTAATGCGCCGACTTTTTGATTGGCGAAAAAGTCATGATCTTTCGCGAGCAAGCGATCGATCGTATCTTTTACTAGCTCGTGTCGAACATTACTTTCATGTTTGATGGCGGCTTGAAATCCAATCAAATTGACGATCACGCCAGCGACTGCAGTGATGCCGGCAAGTAGTAGGAATCGCTGCAATGATTCGGTGTCACGAGTCGTTAGTGTACCGACGGCTTGTGATAAGAAATAAGGCAGAAGGGTGTCAAATAATAATAACGCGATCGGAATGCCAAACAGCATTACAAAGAAGCTAGGTTTATATTTACGTATTTGCTGCCAGAATAGTAGCAGTGTTTGTTTGTTCGTATTCAAGATAGAACTCCAATTATCTAATTATAGTTTTTGTCAGTAGGGTTGCTATTGGTTCGGCTGTCCGAACGTCTGCACGATAGAGGATTACGAGGAAGTAATCATAGTAAACAAAATTATATAGTATAATATATAGCGATGCAAAAGATTTTACTGTATTACAAATTTACGCCTATTAGCGATCCGACGACAATGAAGCTTTGGCAAAAAACACTGTGTGACAGCCTTAACTTGAAGGGTCGTATTTTGATTTCAGCAGATGGCATTAATGGCACGGTGGGTGGTGATATGGATGATCTGAAAGCTTATATCAAGGCAACGAAAGAGTTTGCCGGATTTAAGAATATTGTCTTCAAGTGGAGCGATGGGAGTCGTGATAATTTTCCACGAATGAGCGTCAAAGCACGCAGGGAACTTGTCGGGTTTCAGAATAGTGAGAATGAGTTTACTGTCGATGAACAGGGTGTCGTTGGCGGTGGTGTTCACCTAAAGCCCCGCCAGGTGCATGAATTAATTGAAAAGTTTGGTGATGACGTGGTGTTTTTTGATGGCCGCAACGAGCACGAGGCTAAAATTGGCAAATTCAAGAATGCAGTAGTCCCTAATACAAATACGTCACGTGATTTTATTGCCGAACTTGAAAGCGATAAGTACGATGACATCAAGGATAAAAAAGTAATTACTTACTGTACGGGCG
>JALRDA010000112.1 GCA_023257145.1 Candidatus Saccharimonadia bacterium
GAACGTGTGCATCACCCCTCGCTTGATGTTTTCGAGCTGCTCAGCCTGGTCGGCAACGTCGTTGGTACGCGCGATAACGTCGTTCACTCCACCAACAAACCCATTCAAGCGAGAAAGCGCATCGCCTAGCAGTCCGGATTCATCAATTGACGGTACGGCCGGAATTTCCGGCGCTTCATACCACTGTACGCCTTCCAGCCAGCGATTATCGTCGCGTCGCAAGAATTGCAATAGGATGTAACAAAATAGGATGGCATTGCTGACGGTAAATGCAATCGCTGAGGCCACAAACGGAGTGCGCAGGTTCCGCTGCGCACGCCACACAATCACCGCAACAAGCGCAGTAAAGGCCAAGGGAAGATACGGCATTGCTTCTTGTGGCACCCATTCAAACAATGACAGAGCCACATCCTGAAGAGTATCCAAGGTACATCCACCACCTTACATAGAAGATTGGATAATGTTATATAATCACTTATTTAAATATCTGTCAAACTACTATGCTTTTGTAATGACATCATCGATCAGACCGTAGGCTTTTGATTCCTCGGCGCTCATCCAAAAGTCACGATCACTATCTTTTTCAATTTTCGACAATTTTTGTCCGGTGTTCTTAGCGAGAATTTCATTGAGGCGCTGCTTCAAGAACAGCCCTTCACGAAGAGTTATCTCTTGGTCGGTAATCTTCCCCTGCGTTCCGCTGCTCGGTTGATGGATCATGATGCGACTATTCGGGAGCGCATAGCGCTTACCTTTAGTGCCGCTACTGAGCAAAAATGCACCCATACTAGCCTGTAAGCCAATACCTATCGTCACGACATCTGGCTGAATATACTGAATTGTGTCGTAAATTGCGAGCCCATCGTAGACACTACCACCAGGACTATTAATGTACAATTTAATGTCCTTTTTCGGGTCTTCATATGCGAGATGAAGTAATTGAGCGACGACAATATTTGCCGTATGCTCGTTGACATCTTCACCCAGAAAGATAATACGCTCGTTGAGTAGTCGTGAGTAAATATCAAAAGCTCGCTCACCCTCGTGCGTACGTTCGATGACAGTTGGTACAAGATAGTTGCTTGGCTTATTCATGCTACCTATTATAGCAAACAACTAGCACTCAGGCAAAGTGAGTGCCAGCTACTACCACAGGATTATTGATTAGAATAAATAGGGTGGTATACTATGAAAAACGTTCCGTTCGCACCTTTTGAAGTTACAGTGAAGCAATACTTACAAGATCGTCAGGTCCGCGCCATACTCGTCATCGGCACTACAAGGTCGGCCGTCATCATGGCACATATTATACTACTAAAAGCCATAACCTATCTGCCGCAAGTAGTCGGAGACGCTACTCATTCGGGGATCGCCGCGACATTAGTATTATTTAGCCTGGCAATTCTAGCAGGTGTCGTACAGTCAAATATACTCGCAGTCGGGCTGCTCGTACTCGTAACGCTACAGTACGCGGACCAAATAGAAGCGACACTGCGAAAAACGCAGATGAACATTTTTATTCTATGGCCCGCACGTTGGGCATACAAGACCAGGATACGACATCGTAAGTAACACTAAACTCCTCCGCACCAGCAGCATCGCTGCGGGTTTTATTATTCTCATATCAATGAACACCGACAACACACAAATATTCATAATCAGCAAGGCGATTATTGCGTTGCTAGATTTTTTGTGTTATAATAACATT
>JALRDA010000124.1 GCA_023257145.1 Candidatus Saccharimonadia bacterium
TCGAATCCACACTGGAAGATCAGTTTGTCAATGATTTCATGAAAAAGTTCGCCATTCTATACGAAAACCGCGACATCATTCACGAAGAAATATCCGCCAGCACTGAGCTACTTCGCCAAAGCGTCAGAAGCGCCATCTACGAAGCATTTCCGGAAGTGCCCGAGAAATAACCATGTCAAAGCACCCAGCTGTAATATTCTTTATCAAAAGTATTCCCTGGCTGTTTTATAGTTTGCTCGTTATTTTCCTGGCACTGTATCTCCGCTCAATTGACTACTCAAAGTTAACGAACCTTTCAATCGCATGGGAGTGTGTATTAATTGCGACCATATTCGCGCTAGCATTCCGTTACTGGGGTGCATACATTTGGGTAGTGTTATTGCGCTCGCTCGGTGCAGTGAACGTACGGCTATCACGGACGCTGATTTACATTTACGCTAAATCTTGGCTTGGCCGCTATATTCCCGGCACCGCCCCCTGGATACTTGGTAAAATTTATTTCGCCAGCAAGCAGGGAATTTCTAAAAACAAATTAGCCGTCAGCTCGCTACTTGAGGGCGCTTTGCAAATCATCGTTCAGTTCTTGTTTGCACTGGCACTCCTTGCCTTTGACCCTCGGCTCGATGTTATTTCCAATGAAATCAAACTTGTTATACTGCTTGCTATCATCGGTTGCATCATCGCCCTTATTCCGCAAGTATTTAATCGTCTCATTGCAAAAGCATACAAACTTATCAAGAAAAAAGATTTCTCTCACGAACACTACGCCAGCGGGAAAACGATCGGAAAAGGCTTCCTTTTGTACACAGTAGGTGCACTACTAAGTAGCATTTCTTTATTCTTTATTGCCAAAGCCGTCTACCCTTCACTAGGCTACGATCAGCTGCTCTTCGTCATGGGTGTCGGCACCCTATCTGGCGCGGTTAGTATGGTCGCCATCTTCGCACCTAGCGGCCTTGGAGTACGAGAGGCAATTCAACTCACACTCCTAAGTCTGATTATGCCAACAGAATATGCCCTAGTGATCACGATAGTTACTCGTTTATGGAGCGTACTGACGGATTTTCTCTTCCTTATAACCACAAAGATTACCCAACGATAGCTCGTATAATTAAACGGGCTTATGATACTATATAATAAAGTGTCATGGTAGAGAAAAAACAGACTATTTATATCGTTATACCCGCCTACAACGAGGCGTCGGTTATAGGGGATGTAGTTAAGGGAGTGCGGCGGACTTTTCGTAGAAGTGCGTATGATTTTGAGGTTGTCGTGGTAAATGACTGCTCCAAAGATGATACGGCGAAAGTCGCACAGAAAGCAGGCGCTACGGTAATTTCACATATTTTAAATACAGGCGCTGGAGGAGCTACCTCTACCGGTCTCAGCTTCGCAAACAGAAATAATGCATTTATCGCCGCTACAATGGACGCCGATGGACAACATGATCCAAAAGACGTCCTAAAGGGTGTTAATATTATTATGAAAAATCACCAATACGATCTCCTTATTGGTAGTCGACTCATAGATAGCAAAGGTATGTCTCGCGTAAAAATTCTTGGCAATAAAGGTTTGAGTTTTGTTACATACATACTTTTTGGTATAAATACTACGGACTCACAGTCAGGTATGCGTATATTTTCACACAAGGCACTTCAGACTTTGCGATGGAAAACTAGTGGATATGAGTTCTGCTCTGAAATGCTATGGCGCGCGAAACAGCAAGGGCTTTCGATTAGTGAATACCCTATAAAAGCAATCTACACAGAGTATTCAAAAGGTAAGGGGCAGAATAACTGGAATGCTATTAATATTATCAAACGTCTCCTTAAACGTAGAATCGGAGAATTATTCGGATGAGCCGCTACCTACTATTATTACTACTCAACCTCCCCTTCATATCTGCAGCAATATTAACCGCCATCACGCAGTACAAACTAAAGCAATCTAGTCGAAAGCGGATGCTCATTCAGATGTTTATATGGGTCGCAGTAGCAACAGGCCTCGCTATCGCGCAACCCATATACGACACACTAATAAAGAACGGCTTAACCGACACTGATTCATTAAGCTTATTTGACGTAGTGCAAATTACCGCAATCGTCTTTATTGCTTACATCGCTAACCGTTTACGCTTAAAAACTGACGTCCTTGATCATCGCGTAAAAGATCTTCAGCAAGAGTTATCTATCATACTATCTACAAGAAAGTAACATAGGAAAAACAAAATGTCATCGATTAAAGATATTAGGGTATTTAATCATCAGCAGGAGTGGGATACAAAGTCCGGTGGAACACTTCGTGTACTATACGCACTTGATTATTCGATTGCGCGAGATTTTTTAAGCTTTCATGAGGCGACTGATACCAATCATGCAGATATACGAGGCATTCGATCCTATGTCGTCCATGATATACCAAAAGGAAAAATTGGCGCAAACGAATGGCACAAGATTCGTAACGAAATTATCACAGTCTTGAACGGGTCGATCAAATGGACGTGCACAGACACAGAAGGTAATGAAGCGCAATTCGTTATAAACAAAGGAACCGCAGTCTTTACCCCAAATCACATACTTCATCGCTACGAATCTCTCGAAGAACACACTGCCCTTACAGTTTTAGCAAATACAATTTTTCAGCCGGGCGACCCGACGACGCACGATACATATCCAGCCGAAACTTTCCCGGCATTACAGACTAGCAAACTAGACGATATCCTGGTATTATAGTTAATATTGTATGTAATATAACTCTGGGGAGTAGTAATGTTTAAGGGTAAAACACTATTAATTACCGGTGGTACCGGGTCTTTCGGAAACGCTGTCTTGAATCGCTTCCTCGATACTGACATTTCAGAAATACGTATTTTCTCTCGTGACGAAAAGAAGCAAGATGATATGCGCAAAGCATACGGGAACGATAAGATTAAGTTTTACCTCGGTGATGTTCGAAATCCAGAGAGCATTCGTGACGCAGTAAAAGGCGTAGATTACATTTTTCATGCCGCAGCTCTAAAGCAAGTTCCTTCATGCGAATTCTTCCCTATGGAGGCTGTCCGTACAAACATCCTTGGTACCGACAATGTCCTAAACGCCGCCATCGCAGAAGGAGTAAAGAAAGTCGTCTGCCTCTCTACCGACAAAGCAGCCTACCCTATCAATGCTATGGGAACCTCAAAAGCTATGATGGAAAAGGTTATTATCGCCAAGTCTCGAAATGTTCCTGCCAACGAGACGACAATTTGCTGCACACGTTACGGTAACGTGATGGCGTCACGCGGATCAGTAATTCCTCTTTTCATTGACAAGATAAAAGAAGGTCGACCATTAACCGTTACGGATCCAGACATGACACGCTTTCTCATGAATCTCGATGAAGCTGTAGATTTAGTACTATTTGCTTTTGAACACGCAAAACAAGGCGATCTTTTTGTACAAAAATCACCAGCGAGTACAGTTGGCGATCTTGCACTAGCCCTAAAGCAGTTATTTAAGTCTGATACCGAAATAAAAATAATTGGAACTCGGCATGGCGAAAAGGCGCACGAAACATTAATGACCAGAGAAGAATGTGCAAAAGCCGAAGACTTAGGCAATTACTTTAGAGTACCAGCTGATACTAGAGACTTAAATTACGATCTCTACTTTAGTGATGGTGATAAGAAAGTTACGTCAATCGAAGAATACAACTCATATAACACAGAGCGGCTAGACGTACAGGGAACTATAGATAAAATTCTAACAACTAGCTACGTTCAAGAAGCACTGAAGAAAATATAAAGAATACTACATGAAGACCATACTAGTAACTGGAGCATCGGGCTTCATAGGCAAGAATCTTTGTTCTAGACTAGAACTCATTAATGACATACGCATTCTTCGCTTTACTAAGGAAAATTCTCCAGATGAGCTACAAGACTACATCAGCCAAGCCGACTTCATTTACCACCTGGCTGGTGTTAACCGGCCAATAGATGATAGGGAGTTTAAACAAGGCAATTATGAGTTGACTCAGCTTATAATTGATACTCTTAGACGCCAAAATAAGACTACCCCTATACTTATATCTTCTTCTACTCAAGCGACACAGCAAAACCCATATGGAGAAAGTAAGCTTGCAGCCGAGCGGGCTCTTTTATCCTGGCAAGAAGAATCTGGTTCCATGGTGTACATCTATCGATTACCTGGGATATTCGGTAAGTGGTGTAGACCAAACTATAACTCGGTTGTTGCAAACTTCTGTTACAATACAGCAAATGGGCTACCTATAACAATTAACGATCCTGGAAAAATAATTACCATCGCATACATAGATGACGTAATTGATCAATTTATATCCCATATAAATCATCCACAGGCATCGTCGGAAATTTTAGAAATACAAAAAACATTTGAACTGAGCCTGCAAGAGTTAAGCTCAAGAATAGACGAACTACATAAAACAAGAAAAACTCTTACTATACCTAACCTAAATGATTTGTTGAATAAATATTTATACGCAACCTATACATCATACCTTCCAGAAGATCAGTTTTCGTATCAACTGAAAAAAAATGTCGACCAACGAGGATGGCTTGCGGAATTTATAAAATCAGAGTCCTTTGGTCAAATCTTTATATCGAAAACACAACCAGGGATCACCCGAGGAGATCATTGGCACGCAACAAAGATAGAAAAGTTTCTTGTTGTCCAAGGTCATGGTGAAATAAAATTTCGAGACAAAAACGATGAGAAAAATACTGTCATCACATACCAGGTTAACGGCAACGATATGCAGGTTGTTGATATTCCAGTCGGGTACGTTCACTCGATCAGTAATGTTGGAAAAACTGAATTAATTACACTGTTTTGGGCGAGTGAAATTCTCGATAAAGATAACCCGGATACATTTTATGAGAAAGTTAATTAAGAGGTAGCAAATGAGGAAACTTAAATTAATGACCATTATTGGCACACGGCCGGAAATTATTCGACTTAGTGCTGTAATAAAAAAAGCAGACCAATACTTTGATCACACTTTAGTTCATACCGGCCAAAACTGGGATTACACGCTGAATGAAGTATTCTTCAAAGACCTCGGATTACGTGAGCCAAATTACTACCTCGACAGTGTTGGTAAAGACCTTGGTGAGACAATGGGTAATATTATCGCTAAAAGCTACGACATTCTTGCAAAAGAAAAACCTGATGCCCTTCTCGTTTTAGGTGACACAAATAGTGCCCTTTCAGCCATTAGCGCCAAGCGCTTGAAAATACCTATCTTTCATATGGAAGCCGGAAACCGCTGCTGGGATTGGAATGTCAGTGAAATGATCAATCGAAAGATAGTTGATCATATATCCGACATAAACCTCCCCTATACAGAAAACTCTCGACGCTATCTTCTCGATGAAGGAATTGACGGCAAGACAATTTTTGTCACTGGAAGCCCTATGCGTGAAGTGTTGCGAGATCACGACGCAGAGATTAATAACAGTAACGTTCTCGAACAACTAAATCTTGAGTCTAATAAATATTTTCTCGTTTCAGCTCACCGTGAAGAGAATATTGACAATGAAGAGCATTTCATAAGCTTAATGAACTCAATCAATGCCATTGCCGAGAAATATCAACTTCCTGTTATTTACAGCACCCACCCCCGTAGTCAAAAATTTATCGATCAACGCAAGTTTGAATTTCACCATCTTGTGCGAAACCTTAAACCATTTGGATTCATGGATTACAACAAGTTACAAAAGAATGCCTATTGTGTACTCAGCGACAGCGGAACACTTAGCGAAGAAAGTGCTATGCTAGGATTTGCCGGCGTACTAATACGTACAAGCACAGAGCGTCCAGAAGTGCTAGATAAAGGAACTGTCGTTATAGGCGGCATCCAGGAGTCCACTATCGAGCAAAGTATTGAGCTCGCTGTATCGATGCGCGATAATCATGAGGAACTTGTCATGCCCCATGATTATCAAGACACCAACGTCTCCATCAAAGTTTGTAAAATTATTCAAAGTTATTACGATATAGTCAATAAAACTACTTGGAATAAATGAAAAAGCAACGGATTCTAATAGTAGGACAGCATTTCTGGCCTGAATCATTTCGGATCAATGACATTGCTGATTTTTTCGTAAACGAAAAAAATCTTGAAGTTGATGTTTTATGTGGGCTACCGAATTACCCGAGCGGAAAACTGTTCCCTGGATACACATTGTTTACAAACCGTAAACAAGAGCATAATGGAGTAAATATTCGCCGTGTACTTGAAATACCACGCGGTAACAATTCAAACATACGCATTTTTCTCAATTATGTATCTTTTCCACTCTTTAGTCTATTCCATATTCCATATCTTCTCACAAAAAGATATGACAAAATATTCATATACCAGCTATCTCCTGTGATGATGTCTATTGCAGGTATAGTTATTGGAAAACTAAAGAGAACAGAGACAATCATGTATGTTCTAGACCTTTGGCCAGAAAATCTCTACTCCGTTCTTGATATTAAAAATCCTACTCTTCGTAAAATGCTCGCTACAATATCTGGTTGGCACTATCGTCATGTCGATAAGCTTATTGCACTTTCGGAGAGCATGAAGAATCAACTACTTGAGGTAACCAGCATACCGTCAGGCAATATTACCGTGTTACCTCAAGCCGCCGAAAAACTATACGAACAAGAAATACGAGACCTAAGCCTTGAGCAACGCTTCAAAGACACATTTAATATTGTGTTCACAGGCAACATAAGTCCTGCACAATCATTCATTACTATGATCCAAGCAGCTGAAATCCTGAAGCATAAAGGCTTATCAGATATTAGGTGGGTTATTGTTGGCGATGGCATGTCGCGAAAAGAGGTTGAGAAGGAAGTAAGTGATCGTGACTTAAGTGATGTTTTTATTTTTGAAGGACAAAAACCTATTACAGACATGCCTAAATACAGTCATATTGCCGACGCACTGATTGGGTGCCTAGTAAAAAGTGAGCTCCTGGAAGCAACAATACCTGCGAAAGTCATGTCATACATCGCCTCAGGAAAACCCCTAATACTTGCCATGGACGGTGAGGTACAGAGCCTTATTAACGACACAATTCATGGTGGGTTTGCCGGGCCAGCAGAAGACTACAAGGCACTAGCTGCAAACATAGAAAAGTTATATATGTCATCCATCGATGAACGACTCATGATGCAAAAAAATCTAAAAGGTTATCACGCTGAGCATTTTGAACGAACTATCATTTTGAACCAGCTATACAAGTTTATATTTAAATAAACCAGCGCGACAGACATACCTAAGGTATAATTACTATATGGACAAACTAC
>JALRDA010000050.1 GCA_023257145.1 Candidatus Saccharimonadia bacterium
TGCTCGACGCGCAGTCACGTCGTCCACTGGCAGCGTCAAAAGCTCAAGCGCGGCTTTGTGAATTGCACACTGTGCCGCATTCATAGCCTGAGCTTCACTGTAATGCTCAAGATCGCCACGCATCGCCTTCTCGGTAGCGAGTGTCTGGATGAGACGGTGCGCCGACGGGCCGCCTCGTCGCAAATCGGATCGATCTGCAATATCGTCTAGCACCAGCAAGTAGGCTTGAACTAGTTCTAGAACTCGCGCTACACCAAGAGCGATGACTGAATCACTTCCGCCATGCGCATAATAACTTTGCATCGCCAACACGCCGCGTAGACGCTTGCCACCCCGCAGGACAATCTGACAATACGCCTCTAGTCCATCTTTAGAGCCAGGATCAAAATCTAATCGCCAATTTGCTACAAATTGTTCAAGGTCACGGTCGATCTGCGCTTTTGCGCTACGCAGGTCACTCAAGCCATTTGCGTATATATTCACCGCACCTAGCCTCTAAGTGCCTGTGTCACTCGTTCAGCGGTCGATAGATCAGTCGACACCCCCTCTAGGGCGCGCGTCGCATCGTTCAAATTATACCCAAGAGCCATAAGCGCCTCGAGCGCTTCGTCCGAATGGGCAATTTCCTGCGACACGCCAACTGCATCGACATTCGTTCGAATTGCCAATCCGACCTTGTCGGTCAGATCAACAATCACTCGCTCGGCGATGCGCTTGCCGACGCCACTGGCTTTTGTAATAAAGGCGACGTCACCACTTGCGATCGCATTTCGGACGACTTCACTCTCCGCAAGCGATAGGATCGCGAGCGCAGCTTTCGGGCCGACACCCTGAACAGTGATAAGCATTTCAAAAAGCTTTTTAGCTGCTAAGCTCGTAAATCCGAACAGTTCCTGCGACTGCTCGCGAATGTGGTGATAGGTATAAAACTTGACCGGTTCATTCAATAAAGCTTTCTCGTAGTCGCCCAAGGCAACGGCCACTTCATATCCAACGCCATGCACGTCAACGATAACTGATGAGTTAAACTTTTCGGCAACAACGCCGGCTACATGTGCAATCATATTTTTAGTCACTCACTCTTTATTGATTAGTATTTTGTTTCGCTCATATGTTACCTACGGCGTGGTGGAGCGCGGCGTAGTCTGTGTGCCACCACCCGGCGAAGTTGGCGACGTAGGGGTGGTTGGTGTTGTCGAACCCGATCCCGTCCCGCCAGTACTGCCAGTCCCATTGCCATTCGTTTGCGTATTGCCAGATTGCTCCGCCGCCTCTTCGGCCGCCTTTTCAGCTTCTTCGGCCGCTTTTTCCGCCTCATCTTGCTTTTTCTTTTCAGCTTCTTCCTTCTGCTTCTTCTCTGCCTCTTCCTGCGCCTTATCCTTTACCGAACAGGTTTCTTTTGGAAGCGCTGACCCAAGGAAGTATTCATTATATGTTCCGCTGCCAGCCGTATTAGCAAGTCCACCATTTGATGCACAGATCGGTCGCTGTACTATGCCAGATGGCACTGGGAAGCTTTCGTTTGGCATGCCAGTCAGTAATTTCTGCATGGCACGTACCCAAATCGGGCCAGCCATACTCGAACCGCCGTTTTGCATAATCTCATTATTATTATTACCTACCCACACGCCAACAGCGAGCTGAGGTGTATAGCCGATCGTCCAGGCGTCACGGCTATTATCAGTCGTTCCAGTCTTTACTGCAGCCGTTCGGCCGGGGACCGTGAGTGATGATCCAAAAATAGGCGCACGAGCAGAAGCATCTGACAAAATACTCGAAATCAAGTAAGATCCTTGCTGTGTCTGCACTTCTTTTGGTTTTTCTTGATTTGCGACAAAAATCGCTTTATCAAATTTGTTATTAATTTGCTTAATAATCACAGGGTTATATTGATTACCCTGGTTAGCAAATGCGGCGTAGGCGTTTGTCATTTCCATTAACGACGCTTCAGCCGACCCAAGTGCTAGCGGTAGACCGTAGTCGGCTTTATCATCGAGATTAATACCCATTCGCTTTGCTGCAATGATCGACTCCTCGACGCCCAATTGCTGCATGACTTTCACAGATGGAATATTAAGCGAACGGCTAATTGCATTACGTACCGAAATATCACCACTAAAGGTACGGCTCGCGTTTAGGGGCTTGTACCCGTTGAAATCCGTCGGGACATCTTCAAGAATGGTCGCCGGCGTAATCACACCTTGAGCCAAGGCTTCCGCATAGTAGATTGGCTTGAAACTTGAGCCAGGCTGCCGATCAGTCGTCGCCATATTTACCTTGCCCCATGTCTCATTTGACCAGTCAGCGCTACCGATGAGCGCGCGAACTTCACCCGTCGTTGGATCAATCGCTACCGCACTCGCATTCGAACCGCCATTTCGTTCGATATAGCGGATATTACTATCCACACTTTCTTTCAATTGCTTCTGCATTGATAGATCGAGCGTTGTCTTTACTTGATAGCCGGAGCGGGCAACGCGCTCTTCCCCATACTTTTTATTCAGCTCTTCGATAACCATTTCTGCAAAATGAGGCGCCAGATCGTTCTCTTCATTTGCCGCACCTGAATATGCCAATTCCTCTGAAATGGCCGCCTGCTTCTCCGCTTCGGTAATAAACTTGTTATTCACCATACGCGTTAACACAGTTGCTTGGCGCTCCTTAGCATATTCCATGCTACCGCTAATCGGTGAATACGCACTCGGCGCCGGTAGCACCCCAATTAACATGCTGCTTTCCGCAAGCGTCAGGTCCTTTGGCTCTTTGTTGAAATACGTCTTTGCCGCGTCTTCAATACCGAAGGCATTTTCGCCAAAGTACACTGAGTTCAGGTACATATTTAAAATTTCATCTTTCGAGTACTGCTGCTCAATGGCGATTGATACCGCTAACTCCTGATACTTACGCAGAAACGTCTGATTTGCGGTCAAAAGGGTATTTTTTGCGAGTTGCTGTGTCAGGGTCGACCCACCATAGCCAGTTGCATCGCGCGCAAGTACGTTCGCGTACAGCGCCTTAAAGATGCTAGCGACCGAAAAGCCACCATGCTTATAGAAATCCTTATCCTCTGAAGCAAGCAACGCCTCCTTTGTTGTATCGGAAATCTGATCGAGCGGTAAAATCTTGCGCGTTTCGGCGCGGCCAATACTATAGAACACCTCGTCGTTCTTGTCCTTAAGAACGATTCCAGTGTTATTACGATTCATCAATCGCTCTTGATCAGAAATATCGTTTGCATAATAGGCGTAGGTCGCAACAGGAATCACAACCAGAAACGCAATAAGTGGCAGTCCAATAAGAGCAAACTTCTGCTTGCGCGAAAGCCCCTTGAACCATTGCCAGCGACGTTTCATGCCACGTTTTACTCTAGCGGCGCCTGTAACCTTTTTTGTGTATTTACCTTCACGGATCATATGTAGTTTTTCTCACTCAAAAATTAATTGTCGAGTTCCTAGTGAGTTCACCGACAGTATCTATATTATCTCATGATTCTATAGATTTCACTTAATGAAAACAGTTAATTATTTCACTTTTGTAATGAATGCACACATAATTGCCGCGGCTAAGGCGTCGGCGCAGTCATCGGGTTTTGGTACATCTTTTAGCCCAAGCTGTACGCGGACCATTTCTTGCACCTGCTTCTTATCCGCTTTGCCGTAGCCTGTCAGCGACAACTTAATTTGCATCGGTGTATACTCTTCAATTTGTAGTTTCGCTTGTTTACCCGTTAACATAGCCACCCCTCGAGCATGCGCCACGCTCATGGCTGTCGTCACGTTCCGTGCGAAAAAGAGCTGCTCGATTGCCATATACTGTGGTTTGGTTTCTGCAATGATGTTCGTAAGCTCCAGATAGATTTCTTCCAGCCGATCAGCAAGTGGCGTATGTGCGGGCGTCGTAATAACCCCTGCCGTCACAAGCTTGGTCTTCCCACCGTGTGCATCAATCACCCCAAACCCTAAAATACCCGTTCCGGGGTCAATGCCGATAATTCTCATGCCATTCGTTCTTCAAACTGTCCGTCAACAACGTAAACGTCGCCTTCCTTTAGTGTGACGTATTTCAAGCCATTCTCTTCAAAATAATCAACCATCGCCTGTGCATTTTCACCATAGATTGCCGTTTCAAAATGCGGTACCAATTGTGGATATACCAGTCCTAATCCATTCCAAACAATCTCTTCTTCATAGCCCTCAGGTACGACATAAGGATCGTCTTCCATCTCAACACCATGCAGTGTTTTTGTCATTACTATCGCCCCCGCACTAGAGCCGCCATACACAAATAAGTCAGATTTTAACCCGTTTTCCAGTATCGTATCGAGACTACTGTAATGCATTGCACGGCGTAACAAAAAAGTATTGCCGCCACCACCCCAAACCAAGCCAGAGGCTGCAACAATCCTACCCAATATATCAGGTTTGCCAAAATATTTTCGTAGGTCCAGCTCATAAAACTCAAAGCCAAGTTTCTCAAATTCCGCCTTCTTTTGGGCGATATGCTGACGGCGCTCTTTTATGGGCCAATCGTCTTTGGCGTTATCGATATAAAGGACTTTCTTATTAGCCCCCACCATATCGTGCAGTTTATCAACATGGTTACCAAAACCATATGATGACAAATACAATCTCATACTTATAGTATACGCTAGTTAGTGCTGAGTAAAAAATGAGAGGAGCAGACATGCACGACAAAACTCATTATCAAATAAACTTTTTACAGATTCTAAAATTGCGCATCCAGAAAATCAAATATTTTTACAAATTTTTTCTTTGTAGATTCAGTTATATAACTCGGCACGCTATTCTCAGCTTCCAGAATACGTATACCGGTATTAAATGCAGACTTATCATACTTCTTGAGCTCTGGGTTAAATTCTTGCGAGATTTTCAACCGCTCCTCTGCACTCAGTAAGTCCTCTGTTGAAATGTTTTTAAACTTAGAATCTATGTCTTCAAGTGTAAATATATTCAGTTCACCGCTTAATTCCTTGATATATCTTTTTTTCTGGTCAAGCCCCTGCTTATCTGAGTCAAGGAGCGCGACATACGGTCGAGCCCACGATTCATACAGCGCTATTGGCAAATCAAGCTTTGATGCACCTTGGCCTGGATATATGCTATATATATTCTTACTTCTATTAAGGACTGTGTCGTGAAAATACTTAAAGGTTGAATAGTCGAACTTTCCTTCAGTAATGACGATATTCGGCACATTCTCCAACAAGCCTGGCTGATAATCGAGTACATCAAGGATAGGCTGAAAGTACGACGTTTGAGTTGGGTGCTGAGATACAAACGTTTTATACTTGCTAGCCTCTACTTCCGTGTTTACAATAGTGAAATTATCCTCGTCTTCATACTTTAATGCCTTATTCCTTACTATGTAAGCATTATCAAGCCACGCAGGATTTATCAAATGGTGGCTGTGTGTTGTATATACCAATCTTGATTTAGTCACGATATTTTCAAATGTGCCAAGTAAACTTTTTTGCGCAGCCTGGTGAAGATTTGATGCCGGTTCATCTAGTAGAAACAGTATCTCGCCACTCGTTTTTACCCTCTCTTTGCGAAACTCAGTATAAAGTAAGAACGTAAAGAACCATCGAAAGCCGAGACTACGCTCAGAAATTAAGTAACTCAATAATCCATCTTTCACAGTCAATCGAAGAAAATGACGGTCACTGGCGTCCGTGCCGGTCTTAGCGATAATTTCTTTTCTACTGACGTTTTGAATCTTGCTCCATGCTTCAAAAACTACCTGTGAAATCTTTGCGCCTAACTCATTTTCGACCGCCTCTAATGCTTGAGTATTTGCATCAGACTTATCCTCCAGTCTTTCTACGAGACTTTTCTTGACATTGTATGTTGGATTTATTGACGTAAGAACGTCTTCAATTATGTTAAGGTATTCTTGTGTCTTAATATCGTCGTCAGGATTATCAAGATATATTTTTTCAGGAAATTTAGTTAAGAAGTCACGATAAAATATAATTTCTGGAAACAGCTTCTCCTTTGCATAAGTCCACAAAATCGAATCCTCATCTGATATTTCAACAAATTTCTTTGACTTTACCGTTTTCTTTATTACTGCAAATCCCGTGTAGGAGTATTCCGCCTTATCAACAGGAGTAGAATTTTCAAATTTATATTCACGCGTAATAGTAAACTCATCTTGTACAATAATTTCAGCATATCGAATCTTGAGATGATCCTTGATAAAATTTTCGATTGCCAATTTATCATCTTCATTAAGTGAGATGGTCGCACGAATAATAGTACTTCCCGTAAAACCACCCGCCAGACCCTTTGGAATTAATTCATGTCGCCGTCTTATTGGTACTTCATTTTCGCAATCATTCATCGCCTCTAATAAAGTTGTTTTTCCAGACTCATTTAAGCCAACGAAGGCATAAATTTTATAATCAGGTTTCGAAGAGAGGTCAATCGTAACCTGCTTTATGCCCTTATAATTCTCGACTGTAAAATGAGTGTATTTCATCCTATATAGTATTACAATATTTATGATATTAGTCTATGCTAAATCACTATATTAGTCCACGAAAAGAAGACATGTGCACAAAATTAGTTTAGGTCATCGACTGCGAGATCGGCGTTCGTGTGTACATTCACCACATCATCGAGATCATCAAGGGCATCCATAATTTTGAGTACTTTTCGTGCCACCTCAGGATCGTCAACCGTTACTTCAGTCGCAGGAACATACTGCAGACCAGCCTCTTTCACTTCCAGTCCAGCCTCAATCAGCGCAGTTCGCACCTTCGCAAGATCTTTTTGATCGGTATATACCGTCATTGCACCATCCTCTTCGGCGGCATCTTCGGCTCCGGCATCCAAGATT
>JALRDA010000138.1 GCA_023257145.1 Candidatus Saccharimonadia bacterium
ATGATCGATATTCCCTGGTGCCTGGAAAATGCCCAGATAATTACTCAGAAGTAATGTATTGTAGGCAGACATCGACAAAAACGCGACTACGTATATCCCCTTACGACTATAGATTGAGGCAGACATAACGAGCGGTATGACGTATAGAATCACGCTACGACTATCGATTCCACCTTTTGAATAAATAAAATACGTAATAAATAAAATATCGATCAAAAAGATCGATGTGATAAGTACTTTGACCGCCGAGTCTTTCTTTAAAAGAATACTAAGCCCATAAAAAATTAAGTTTGTCGCCAGGGCAGCTAGCGCAATCCAAACGTCCATCTGCAACTGACTATTCAGCCCCCTTCCTAAATACAACGAAACCATTCCGGGAAGGACAATAATCAGTAGCGTAAACCACCTTAGATAGATGTACCAGCGGGTACGAAGAATAAGATCATCGGGCGACAGAAAAATGTTGCTGATCACGTCATCAATTATACGGTATTGAGACTTAAACAAGAAAGCTATTGGTCTATCCCTGGCATATCAGAATTATCAGCCACGCCGGCCAAATCAGCTAAATCTGTACGCGTAAAATATTCACGAAGCTCAAACATGATATAAATTCCAAGCACCATGAAAACAGCGTTCTTAACAATCGCCCATTCATCATGGCGTATTATATCGCTCAGAGTAGCAACCATAAATCCGATCAGCAGACTAGCCGTCAGCAGCAACCACCCTTTTCGCATCATTGCTTTAAGTGGACTGATCGCGAGGACCGCAATAACAACGTTCAAAACCGTCAAGGCAACGACCAATACCGCCAATAGTAGCGCCAATCCCCCAAATTTAGCCGAGAACAAAAAAACTGCGCCAGCCACAAACACACCGCCAACAATCGTCAGAAGAATTGCTATAATCGCGCCTATCACGCCGAATACCGCTGCAATCAATACGATCCACCAGATGTTCGTCGCAAGCCACCTGCGGCCGTTCACGGGCAAATGCGGCAATGTTTTATGTATATCACTTAAAACAACCTCGCTTTTTTCATACCACGCGCTCATATCATCTAGTCCTTTCATTTCGGTCGATACTGCGAGCGTCAGCAAAAGGCCACATCCCCCAGCTCACCCATATTAGCGCAGCACCAAGCGCAGTAAACAGACCGACAAGCCACCACTCAGGCGCAACCGGTATCGTCGCGCCAAGTACGCCACTATTTGTAATCGCATTCGTCGTTACATTTACGTAAATCAAAATGCCCAGCCATTTCGCAATAATCAGCCACCCCGCGATCATACTTACTACGCGCATTGCCGGACTAAGGCGCATCGAAAGTAAATACGGCACCGCCAGCACTTCTCCGGTTACAATCAATGCCGATAAAAGCGTGGTAGCTGGACGTCCGCCAGGAAGCCCCAAACTCGCGATGACTTCCGGAAAATCCTCAAAACTATATAGCTGCGCAACTGCCAAGATAACAAAAAACGCCGCCAGCCCTACCGCAATAAAGCGAACAATCGGTTTCTTTGGCGCTCTGGCAGTGGTGGATTGAACGTATAATTTCATACTACTTAGTATACCCTTCAAGCGTCGGACAATAAAGTGTTGTCATTTTAATCATAATACTTGCGCTTTCTTTTTGAATGACGTATTGTACTAGACAGCGAAGGTTACAAAAACAAACATAAAAAACTCCAAAAAACATATGTTGTGACACATCGCTCTACGATAACCCACCACAACCGAAAACACCTTGATGAGATTCGAGGTGTTTTCATTTGTCTTTTTTGCTATTGACGCCGACAGTTCTTCGGAGTAAAATCCGGATATTCACATCGTGAAGTTCCGTTTATATCACAAGGAAGTGATTAGCATGACAAACCTCATGCCGAAACAAGGAAATCG
>JALRDA010000072.1 GCA_023257145.1 Candidatus Saccharimonadia bacterium
ACCTACACCGATTCAGTACTCTATACTGCAGTTATTAATTAATTACTAGTTAGCTCTATTTTGAGACAAAAGAAAACGACCCATAAATATGCGTCGCTTTCCTTGGTGATCTCACGGAGAATCGAACTCCGATTGCCAGGATGAAAACCTGGTGTCCTAACCGTTAGACGATGAGACCGCGAAAGTGAGAGATAAATGAAAGTTTACTTTTATTTATCCGAGCCGAGTGGTCACATATCCGCAGGATATGAGGCCAAGCCCTTGATGATACGTAATTTAGATAATTACATTTCAACTCAAAAGATTGTATCAAAAAAACCCCTTCTTGGCTAGGGGCTTATATCAAATAGACGTAAATTAAAAAGGAGATGCGCCGGAACCCAGGGAAATTCCCCGGGTTCCGGCTGAAGGTTGGTCAGTTGGCGGAGACAGCGAACTTGTGGAGCACCAGGCTCACGAGCTCGCGTTCACTCACGCCATACTTCTGCACCAGACGGTTTCGAACCACCTGGTATGCCGGCCTCAGTTCGACCCAGCCCAGAGCGTTCTTGACCTCCATCGCGTCGACGTCGGCAGCCGGCCTGCCACGATCGATCCAGTCGCGGACCGAACGAGCTTCCTTGAGCTGCTCGAACATCTCGTCGTACTCAGCCCGAGTCATCTTGCTGATTTTCGACTTGGACTTCGTCTTGGTGTCCTGGATGGTGGTCATGCTGCTACCTCTGCTTCCACGACGCGAACTGCGCCGGTTGATGGGTGATCTGCCTTGCACTGACGCAACAGGTACGCCTGGCTGTAAACGCCAAAACCGCCTTCGTCATCGGAGACGTAGGTGATGCCGGTGTTCATCTTCATCTTGCGAGCCTGCTGAATGGCCTGCTTAGCAAGACGAATGCGCTTCGCGAAGATGGGGACTTCACGACTGTCGATGATTTGGTCTGCGACCCAGAGCGGGAAATCCTGCCTGGACCTTTCTTCTGTTTCGTAGTGGAGGGGTTTGCCGTCCTCGTTGATGGCGTCGATCTTGTCGATCAACTGCTGGGTGATAGCGCTGACACGCCTGCCGTTCTTACTCATCCGTTTCGGCCGCGGTTCACGAATACTCGCGATGCTCCGCACCTTGGAAAGGGTCTGACGGGCGGGGGAACTGATAGCTTTCGCCATTACCAACCTTCGTTTGTTGATGTACATATGCGCTTACTAAAACTCTAATAAGCTATAACCTTGAAGTTATATCAGGAAAATCCCTAGCACTGGTCATTTATACCATTCTTGACTTTTATAGTCAAATAGTATGTCATATAGCGTATTGTGAAAGCAACAATACGCTACTAGTAGTGCTTAACCCCTTAGAATGTCCATTTTTAAAAAGCTTGTGCTTTTGTCGTAATTATTGTCTAAAGCATTGACATTTTAAGCATTATGTGATAAATTAAGAACATCATTCACGGGTGAGGTCTGAGAAACCACATCAAGGTGAGGAGGTCGTTAACAAGTCAGATCATTACAGTGCATGTCTGAATGCGGTAATTTGTATTTAGCGCACTGTATAAGCTATAGATTTGAGCAACTCCTTTGGACGCAGCGCGTCAGTTCGCCTATACGGATTGACGTGCTGCGCCCTAACCCCCGGGGCAGCAACTACACGATGCATTCGCATCATCGTAGCCAACTCCCAGGGGAGAAATAGGAGCACACTCATGACCACCGCATTCGACAAGAGCAATCTCGAAGCGGGCCTGATGACGTTCGTGAAGCTTCCGCTCATGCAGAAGCGTTACAACGCCGCTATGGCTCACTACGAGGCACAGCTCGCCAAGAACGTCGCCCCTCAGAAGGCGATCGACGCAACACTCGTTGAAGCTGTCAAAGGCCTCAAGAACGAGAAGGATCAGCTGCAGAAAGCGCGTAAAGCCGCGGGTGTCAACCCGATGTCGGCCAACATGCAGCAAGCCACCAGCAAGATTCCGATCCCGATAAAAACCCCGAGGACGGTCAAATCGACCACGTCAGTTACCACCGATAAGAAGAAGCGAACCATCGCTCCTATTCTTATCGGCCTGGGAATCGGCGCAATCCTCGGCATGATCGTCGGACTCGCCATCAGTGCAGTGTTGGTCTGGATTTACCAGTCCCTCATCGCCGACTTCAAGCTGGAAGATCTTGTCTACTGGCTCTCACTGATCGCAACCGTAGTCGCATTTGCGGCTCTCGGCTGGCTGATCGGTACTCGGTACGTCCTTCGGAATTCACCTTCCGTCGAATCCGCTCACAAGTCGACCTCCCGGGTCGTCCACAAGACCGCCTAAGGAGGCGATTCACATGACAAATGATCAGCTGGTCACCAGCAAGCGCCGCAGTCGCAACTTTGTGATTGCTGCCGTGATCGCGCTCGCCCTGCTGTTCGTCATTCCGTTCGCCGCAGCAGCGGTTCAGAATGGCAACAACACGCGAGCATCGCTCAACGCCTCGAAGACGGATTCGTCTTCGACAGCTTCACCCAGCCCGTCCGCTTCTCCCGAAGCAGACAGCTGTGAAGCCGCCTACACCCAGGTTGCAAGCAACAACGACGGAAACCGAGTGATCGGTGACTTCGAGGTTCGCTACGCAGCGGCATCCGCCGATGCGAACAACATCAGCGACGCACAGCGCACACTCCTGCTGGAGGAATCCGGCAAGAACGCATCTGTGCTCGCTGCCTGGAGCCATGCACTCGGCCTCTACGAGAACACGAGTGAGTGGCAGGAACTGGTTGACGGCAACTGCCTCTCTTCGAAGGGTATGAAGCTGCACAAC
>JALRDA010000093.1 GCA_023257145.1 Candidatus Saccharimonadia bacterium
ATCGATCTTTCACAGACGACACACGGGATTCAAGAGATAGCGAAAGTGGCATTTATCGATCCTCGGGCTGTGACTTTACTTCCAGCGTTTCTACAAGATATCGATATTGCTGACTACATCAATAATGATCGACCAGTACTCGTCACCGTTGAAGAACCGCTACGAAAGTAGCGGCCCCTCTTTTTTCATAAAAAAACTCCGCAATTACTTGCGGAGTCCGAGAGCGGCGACGGTTGCCTTGTATGCATCGAAGTCTTTACGTTCGAGGTACTTGAGCAAACGTTTGCGACGACCCACCATCTGAATCAGACCGCGACGAGCCATGTGGTCGTGCTTGTTAGTCTGCAGGTGAAGGGTGATCTCTTTGATACGAGTCGTCAAAACTGACACTTGGGCCTGTGGGCTACCAACGTCGGTTTTGTGCGTCTGTGTCAAAGCAAATGCCTTGGCTTTATTTTCTGCTGTAATCATCAACAATGTACTATAGCAGAGTTTTTACCATATATCAACAGGTTACTCTGTTAATTAGAGGTGTCCGATAAATCGCTAGCTGTCGATACCCAAATCAGCCAGCAGCTTGGCGTCGGCGATATCGTATTCAGAGATTTTTGTGCGACGAAGCTGGGTGCAGTATGCCCCCGTCTCAAGTGCTTTGCCTATATCAACACACAGGCTGCGAATGTATGTCCCGCTACTGACATGAGTACGGACTTTTAGTTCGGGGTAGCTATAGTTAATCAGTTCTAGGCTGTGAATCGTCACTTCTCGTTCAGGAATTTCGACTTCCTGGCCATCACGTGCCAGTTTATAAGCCCGTTTGCCGTCAATCTTTATTGCACTAAAGATCGGCGGGCGCTGCAAAATTTCCCCTCGAAACTGTGCGAGCACATCCTCCACCTGCTGCGCCGTCGGCTGCATCGTAGAAATATCGGTCAAATCTCCTTCGGGATCACCCGTCGTGCTAATCTGGCCTAGATGAAACGTCGCTTCGTACACTTTATCGAGTTTGGAATAACTCCCCGCGTTCTTACATTCTTTACCGATCACCAAGATCATCAAACCTGTCGCAAACGGATCGAGTGTTCCTGTGTGCCCCACTTTCATCTTCTTACCGGCCGCTTGGGACAAAACGCGTCGAACACGCGCCACGACGCCAAAACTCGTCATCTCGGCAGGTTTATCAATAAGAATAGTTCCATCTGTCATCATTCTTATTCTATACTAGAAGCATGAAAAAAGTACTCTTCGCGCTATTTGCTCATCCCGACGATGAATCGTTTGGCCCAAGCGGCACATTACTACTCGAGACCCAAGCGGGCACTGAATTACACCTTATCCTACTGACGAGTGGCGATGGCGGCATGAATCCCGACAATCACACCAACCTTAGTGAAGTGCGCCTGCAAGAGTGGCGTGCAGCCGGTAAGCTGATGGGAGCTACTGACATGCATTACCTGGGCTACAAAGATGGCCAACTTGTTAACCAATCAATGATAGAGATTACCGAGCGGGCTGCAGACCTCGTCTCGTCCGTCATAGCCGCACAGCCTACAGATACAGAAATTGAATTTATCACAAATGATCTTAATGGCATCACCGGCCATATCGACCATATAGTGGCCGCGCGAGTCAGCTGCAAGGTGTTTTACCAGATGAAAGCAAATGACCCACGTTTTACGCGACTGCGCATGTGCTGCCTATCATTAGCGACAGCTCCCTCTGCCAATACCAACTGGCTGTATATGGAAGCGGGCCGACGTGAGGATGAGATTGATGAAACAGTTGATGCCCGCCATTTGCATGACGATATAATATCTATTATCCGCACCCATCACACCCAGCGACACGACGGCGAACGATGCATCAAACTATACGGTGAATCACTGGGTATCAATCACTTCATCGTCAAAACATAAAAAATAGATGACCTTTGTGTCGTCATCTATTTTTTATATACCTATTTACTGGCCGGGAATCTTGAACTGTTTTGGATCATTCGATTGCGGCTGCTGTGGCGCTGGCTGGGGCGCAGGAGTAAACATATCTTCAAGCTTTTCAGGTGGCAGTCCGCCCGTATCTTGCTGTGGCGCTGGCGTAGGTGTTAGCGGCGGCAGTGGCGGCAACGTTGAAAAATCAGGCAGTGGTGGCAAGACTGGTGCTGCTGGTGATGGTGCGATTGGTGCAGGTGCCGATTGCATTGGGTCAGTTGGGCTAAATGGAACTGAATCAAAAGCAGCATCAACTGCGGCGCGAGCTTCTTCGTGTGGCTGACGATTTTGCTGATCGATGTCCGCTAGTGTGATGATCTTTTCAGATTTTTGCGATAATGACGGCGGCGTTGATTCCTCGTACTCCATGACTGCATCAGTAGCCGGCAGAGCAGACGGTGCTGAGAAAAGATCCTGCAAAGGCGCTTCATCTTGTGGCATACTTGCTGAATTTAGCGGCGACTGAAAGGTTGGCGCGTCGGCAGCACTCACATAATCTCCGTTATTGTGTGTCAGAATCGTACGGTTGCGATCCTCTTCGTCTGCTTTTCGCTGATCATCAGCTGCTTGCTCGGTGGTTGCATTCAGCGTACCGCCCATACTTGGTGTTTGTGTGGAATTTTGCCATATGTCATTTGCGACTGGGCCACGAAGTGACGGTGTTGGCTGCGTTATAATTTTTGGATATTCCTCTTCGGGCTGCGCCTGTGCTTGCGCTTCCTCAGCTAGATCCTTACTTAGATCCGACAGTGGCGTTGTTGTCTGCACTACGGTTGGTAGCTGTGCTGCTAAGTTCTGCTCGGCAACGCGCGCCGCTTCTTCTTGCTGGCGTTTCGCCGTTTCGACCGCAACCTCGTCGATAGGATCAGCCGCTTCGTGACTGATATCTAGTTCACCGTCATTTGTCTTTGGCGCAGGCTCATCTACTTCAGCTCGATCAACTTTTGTTGACTGTCCTTCTGAAAGATCAGTCGTGCCGTCGGCGTGACCAGATTGCGCTGGCTCTTCCGGTGCAACCTGAACATTGTCAGCGGCGCGTGGAGTAGTAATTTCATTTGCATCTTCGAGTTTGGCAGCAATTAACTGCTGATTCGCACCAGCCGCCATCAACTGTGCAGCCATCGTCATCACACGGGAAGAAGTGCGGTTATTGCTAAAACGATCTGTTGCCGCAACGACACCCGTCAAAAATGCCGTGGCAATTTGCTCATCGAGTAATGATTTATCGCTTTTGAGTGAGTCGGTCAAGCTAACTAACATTTCACTAAGACTACTCGCGTTTGCTTCATGCCAGTCAATACTACCCAGCTCACTGGTTTCACCGGCGCTAATCGTCGCTACTGTCGCGTCGTGCAAGATACGACCATGTGCTTCAAGCGCCTTATCGAGGTTATCGCGTTTCTTGACACCCAAAGCCAGTACAAGCTCAACGTTGTAGTCGCCTTGACTGAATTCTAAATCGTCGTTCGTAATCGTCGTACGATATGGGGTAATGAAGATCTTTACGACTTCACCTTCTACTTTGTAGCGAAGATGGTCAGCTTTTTCTTTATCGAGCGCGATAATAAAATCACGCAGGCTGTTGACGGTATTCTCAAAGGTTTTCTCTGGATCCAAAAATGTAATTGCCGGTGGGATTGCCCCACTAAACACCGCTGTGGCGTGCTTGTTCATTTTGTTGAGCATCGAGGTCAGCCCAAGTGCTGCACTTAACTCATCGACCGATGGGTCACTACTCACTGTCACTAAAATATTAGTGCTGTTTTTGATCTTATCGACGATCTGTTGCTTCGCGTTACCATCGTTCATTTAAGGTGTTTTCCTGTTTTTTTATTTTTGTCAGAGATTTGCCCCAACTATACCATAAGTAGTTTATTTTAGTCAACAACATGTCAACACTTTACAAAAAACCCCTTTTCCCCTATAATTACACGTTGATTATATCTATAACTTTTTAAGACAAAAGGAACAGCATGCCAATTATCAAATCAGCTATCAAACGTATGAAGCAAACCATCAAACGCAACGAGCGTAACGTTGGTATCAAGCGTGAAATCAAGGATGCAACAAAAGCATTTCTAGCCGCACCATCAAGCGAAGGTCTATCAAAAGCACACAGCGAACTAGATACTGCTGTTAAAAAAGGTCTTCTGAAAAAGAATACCGTTGCTCGTCGCAAAGCTGGTCTTGCGAAGGTTGCTAAAGAAGCTGGTGTTAAGCTAGCTCCAGCGAAAAAAGCTGCTGCACCAAAAGCTGCAAAAGCCCCTGCCGCAAAGCCTGCCGCTGCTAAAAAACCAGCCGCTACTAAAACAACTGCCGCAAAAGCTCCTGCAAAGAAGCCAGCTGCGAAAAAAGCAGACAAGTAATCGTAATTTGATTAAAAAAACGCCGATAGTTCGGCGTTTTTTTAATGGGCTGCTACTTTTATTAATGCACGCTCAACCAGCAGCCACGGGTCAGTTCCGGTAGTCTTCATTGCCGTATCAGCCTCGGCAAAAGCCGCGACTATCTTCTTTACACCCCCTCTATTACGAGCCCGTGCATACGTCGCAAGCTTCCCGAGCCCATACGGGTGCACACCAAGATCTTTAGCGATAGCCGCACTTGGCTTATCACCAGCAACCGTCAGTGCCGCCAGCTGAAATGCCTGCCCACTCAGCAATCCGAACAAGCGGTATGGATCCTCGACTAACTCTAGCGTAGCAATCATACGCTTTACTTTTGACGCGTCGCCTCGAAGCGCAGATTCAAACAAATCAAACACATTCTCCATAGGGTTAGCATCAATAACTTCAATAATTACTTCTGGTGTAATCTGGTCAAGGACTGCTAACTTTTGCAGTGCATGATGGAGCAGCCACTGGTCGGCGCCGACGCGCTGTACGAGTAGTCGGATGGACGCATGGTCAATGTCCATATCGAGCAAGCGAGCCTCACCAGCCACCCACTGCTCTGCCTTGGGAAGATCACGCTCCGTCCAGGCGGCAAACTCCGTAACGGTTGCCAGCTTCTGCAAATCCTTGTACGTTTTTGTTCGCTTATCCAATTTGGACTCAACAAGCACCAAATGGATGTCGTCACTCACTCGCGGCAGCCAGTCAGCAAAAATAGGCCACACCGTTTTATTCTCGGAGAGATTCTTGATAACGACCAAGCGATTACTGGAAAATAGCGTCGCCCCCATCAATAGATCAGGAATTTGCTTGAGATCAAGCTCACTGCCGTCGATCTTTTCAGCCCGACCGTCAAATGCACGCACTATTCCCTGAAGCGTGCGATTGACCTCAAAACTATTCTCACCTGTTAGTACCGTTATCATCTACTACTATTGTACCTGACACACGGGGCAAATGTGCGTACCGCGGCCAGCGGCTTTAAACTTGATAATTTCCGTACCACATCGCGGACAGGCCAGACCTTCACGGCGAAATACCCGTGCAAAATCCATATAACTCCCCCGCTTCCCCTCGGCGTTCACGTAATTCTTATCCGTCGAGCCACCTTTTTCAATCGCCAGATTCATAACCGCACGCAGCTCGGTATAGAGTAAAACAAACTCGTCAGCCGTCACTGTATTAACTAATCGTTTGGGGTGAATTTTGGCGCCCCATAGACTTTCGTCGGCATAAATATTCCCGACTCCCGCGACAACCGTCTGGTCTAATAGTGCTGCTTTAATACTGCTTTTACCTCGGCGAGTAAATCGAGCAGCAAACTCCTCGGCGGTAAATTCAGCCTCTAGGGGCTCGGGGCCAACTTTTTTCATAAAATCAATATTGGGCACTTCGATTGTAGGCATCAGTCGCATCCAGCCAAATTTACGCTGATCATTGAAATACAGATATGATCCATCGGTAAATGCGAGCGTCACCCGCGTCGAG
>JALRDA010000142.1 GCA_023257145.1 Candidatus Saccharimonadia bacterium
TTACAAATACGATCATTATTTTGACCAGTAATCTTGGCGCTGACCGTATGATGAAGGAGTCGAGTTTAGGGTTCCATGCGAGCACGAAAACCGATACACAGAAGCTTGACGCAGTCCACGAAGAAAATGCAGCATCCGCTAAGGAGGCATTGTCAAAGATGATGCGGCCAGAGCTGATTAACCGCTTTGACGGTATCGTGACATTCCGGGCATTAACACGCAAAGAAATTAGTAAAATCTTTGATAATTTAATCAACGAATTACAAGAACGGCTAATACGTAAAGGGATTCACTTAGTTATCAAGCCATCTGCGAAAAAGTTACTAATCGAAAAAGGGTACGACGAGAAGTTCGGTGCACGTCCACTACGCCGTACAATTCAGGATGAGCTAGAGCATGAGATCGCTGACGGTATTTTGTCGGGTGAATATGAAAAGGGGAGCGTACTTGAAGTTGCCACGCAAAAAGGTAAAATAGTAGTTAATGTTACGCACGAAACATTCTAAATCGCAGGGGTATATAGCAAGTCTAGTAGTGGTGCTGTTGTCGGTCGCTGCTGCGCTGTTTCTATTAGTAAATCGTCAGCTAGTATTGGATCAGGTCTACGCTTGGCAATACAAGCCGTCCGCTGAAATTTCTGCGATTGCCGAACGAACAAGTATGAGCGACCAAGGTGAGTTCTTGTTTTATGCAAGCCATCCGACAATTGAAGGCTCCGAGGTGTTTAATGCAAAATGTGCCAAAGTAGAAACAAGTGCTGCTATTCTTGGATGTTACGATGGTCGCAACATTTACGTCTATAATGTGACAAATCCTAAACTTGACGGTATTCGCGAGGTGACTGCCGCACACGAGATGTTGCATGCCGCGTATATGCGACTAGCAGATGGCGAGCGCACGAAGGTTGACGCGCTACTCGAAGCAGAGTACGCGAAGCTTAGTGGCGATGCTGAGTTTGCGGATAGGATGGCATTTTACGCTCGAACAGAGCCTGGTGAACGTGATAACGAACTACATTCAATTATCGGCACGGAAGTTGCAACAATCAGCCCAGAACTTGAGCAGCACTATAAAAAGTACTTTAATGACCGCAATAAGGTAGTCGCACTACACACGCAATACGCCAGTGTTTTTGCGTCGTTGCAATCCCGCAGCAAAGAATTAGGTGATCAACTAACGACGCTTGCTGATGAAATCGAGCAAGGCTCAAGCGCGTACAACGGCCGAGTTAGCCAGCTCAACAGAGACATTGCGTCGTTCAACGCACGTGCAAGCGAGGGTGGCTTTAGTAGTCAATCGCAATTCGAGTCAGAGCGCACTCGACTAACGGCTCGCGTCGCAGAGCTAGAAGATTTACGAACTGTTATTAACGAAAATCGTACATCATATAATCGTATACGCGAAGAATTAATCAGTATTGCGAGTGAATCAGATGCACTTAATCGCAGTATTGATAGTAGTAGCCTAGCGCCAACGCCAAGTTTGTAGGTGGGTTTCATCCTCACGACACGGTCTATTTTTTACTCGATGGTATACTAGTTGTAATGGCTAAATCAAGAACTCAATTTATCTGTCAAAACTGTGGAGCATCTTATCCAAAGTGGATGGGTAAGTGCGATAACTGCGGTGAATGGAATACGCTTGTTGAGCAGGCTGCGCCTAGTCAGGGTAAGTCTGTGGTTGCAAAAAGTGCGAGCAGCGGTTCTGTGCTTGTGCCTCAGACGATGCAGTCAATTGTCGTCGAGGAATCTGTAAAGCGAATGGCAACAGGGTACAGTGACTTAGATGCCGTGCTAGGTGGCGGTATTCTACCCGGCGGTGTTGTATTGATGGCGGGCCAGCCAGGAATAGGGAAAAGCACACTGCTACTTCAGGTGGCTAGCGAGATCGGCAAGGCGAATACGGTACTGTATGCCAGTGGCGAAGAATCTGCAAGTCAAGTAAAGTTACGGGCTGAGCGGCTAGGCGCGAATACTCGTGAACAGCTTCATTTTGTTGCGAGTACGAGTGCGGACGATATTGCGGCAACGATACGTTCTGGCGCATATAAATTAGTGATAATTGATTCCATTCAGACATTAAGCTTGGATGAAATTACCTCTGCACCAGGAACAGTCAGTCAGATTACTAACAGTAGTAACGTTATTATCAGAGCGGCGAAAGAAGCTGGCGCGGCCGTTGTGCTAGTGGGTCATGTGACAAAAGAGGGCAGCATTGCTGGTCCAAAGGTATTAGAACACTTGGTGGATGTTGTGTTGCAGTTCGAAGGTGACCGATATGGTGGGTTTAAGGTAGTTCGCGCAGTTAAGAATCGTTTTGGATCCACCAACGAAGCAGCGATATTTGAAATGTACGAGCAAGGCTTGAGGGTGGTTGAAAACCCTTCAGCCGCACTGTTGGCCGAACGTCAGAACGCTGACGGATCAGTAGTAATGGCAACGCTAGAAGGGACTCGTCCGCTACTCGTAGAGATTCAGGCACTTGTCAATCCTACAAGTTTCGGCTATCCTAAGCGTACGGCTTCGGGATTTGATTTGAACCGACTTAACCTATTAATTGCTGTTCTTGAACGACGAACAAAACTGAATTTATCAGATAAAGATATTTATATAAACGTCGTCGGGGGGCTGAAATTGAACGATCCTGCCGCTGACCTTGCAATTTGCATGGCTATCGCGAGCGCGGCTGCCGGTAAGCGCCTGGACGACGAGATCGTTGTGTTCGGGGAGATTGGTTTAGGTGGTGAGATACGCTCTGTCCATAGTGCCGAGCGTCGTATATCCGAAGCAAAGAAACTAGGCTTTACTAAGGCTATTGCGCCGAAGTTTGGTCAAAAAGACTCATTTATTAAAGGCGTCGGCGATTTACGCCAAGCTTTAATCGACTATTTGCAATAAATAGCAGAAAGAAAAAGGAATGAATTCATTCGAAACACTTATTATAATCGCATTACTTGCGATCCTTGTAGAGGTAACGTATCTTGTCGTTAAGTTACCTCGACAGAACTTGTCGCGGCGAGCTTCACGCCCGATATTGGTTGACACATCAGTACTAATTGACGGTCGCATTATTGCGGTTGCTCAGTCGGGCTTTATTGGTGATACGTTAGTTATTCCACGTAGTGTTGTTGGAGAGCTTCAGTTCTTGGCAGATAATGCAGATCACGATAAGCGAGCGCGTGCACGCTATGGCCTGGATGTTGTCAAAGAATTACAAGCGATGCCACACCTGAAAGTTGAAATTCTCCAAGACGGCAGTAAAGCAGAAGAGGGTGTGGACGAACGCCTGCTTACACTTGCGAAGCGCCATAATGCGGCAGTCTGCACTATCGACTATAATTTGAACAAAGTCGCTGCTGTTGAAGGTATTACGGTATTGAACGTTAACGAGCTCGCACAAAGTTTACGTATGGCGTATCTTCCCGGCGAGAAGATGCTTCTTGAGCTTGTTCAGAAGGGACAAGACGCGCATCAAGGTGTCGGTTATCTAACTGACGGTACTATGGTCGTCGTTGAGCATGCCAGTAAAAACATTGGCCAGACGATCGAAATTGAGTTTATACGCAGCCTGCAGACCGCAGCTGGTAAAATGATGTTCGCCAAGCCAATTGAGAAGCTTCAGCAAGCGCCGAAGGTTCAAAAACCATTAGGTAAGCGTCCCGTCGCGAAGCAGGCCACCGAAGCGCCTAAAAACGAGGTTAAGCAAGTGGCGACGGTGTTCCATAGTGATGCAAAAGAGCATAAAAATAATCATAACAATGCAAAACGAAGTCATCGACAAAAGTCATCTCCAGTGGCAACGACAGCTCGACCCGCCCGCGATAAGAAGCCTCGCACCTCTAGTCAGCGTGAAGCATCTCTTATTGATCTTGTTGAAAAGCAACAATAGAATACAGCAAATAAAAATGCCATTCAATAGTAGAATGGCGTTTTTATTTTTTATGAATCGACGTTATTAGTTTTTAAAGTCGTGATCCTTCGTTTTGGTCGTAGTGTAGAATGCTGTATCCGTCGCTGTTACGGTGACCGTTTGGTTGCCTTCATTTGTTACCGTGTAGGTTGTTTTAAAGTTGCCACCAGCGCCACTTGCGGGAAGTGTGGCAACGATAGTGCCGCCGACGCGAATCTCTACCTGCTGTAATGGATTTTTGCCTCCAGCAACGTCAACATCAATTGTGACATTCTTTTTACCAGATACTGATATGTTACCAATCGCAGGCTGTGCGTCGCCACAGATATGTACATCATCATCGGCATTAGGGTTATAGCCATCGGGCGCGATAAACGTATCCTTCTTGGTGATTGGGTCATTAATTTTTTGTACGAAGATTTCAATCTTGGCACCTTCAGGAGTACAGTCCGTTGCCTTCTTTTTTGATACCTTGTCGAACATCATTTTAGTACCGGTCTGAGCCTGTGCCTTGTTGTACCATGACGGATACAGTTCGCCGTTTATCTTTTGGACGCCGGTTGGCATTGTGTACCAGGTGCCGCCATTCTCAGGGCTCCATTTTCCTTCTTTGGCGTAGACGTCTTTATGAGCAAATTCCATGACTTGGCCAATGACCTTTGCGGGAATAGACGAGTTGCCATTGGTTAGCACTCGTGTATCTGGGTTGCCAAGCCAGACGCCCATCGTAAGCGCTGGGCTGTAGCTCATTGTCCAAATGTCCTTTGGTTGGCCGCCTTTGTCTGACGTACCGGTTTTTGTTGCAGTCTTGACGCCTGGTACGGAAAGTCCGTAGAAGTTACGTCCGTATAGGCCGGCACGAGCATTGTCGTCACTGAGAATGTCAGCAAGGATATAAGCTACTTGTGGATCAAGGACGTTCTTACTCTCATCTTTGTATTTCTTGATCACCTCGTTCTGACTGTTTTTAACTTCGAGCACTGTGCTGTGTGGCTTATAGACGCCCATGCGTGCAAGTGATGCGTACGCATTGACTAGATCGATTTGACGGTTACCGCATCCACCGATTGCCGATGAAAGTCCAACCTGTGCATCTGCGCCTTGGGTGCAATACTGGGTATCGCCTAATTCGCGAATCAAGTGTAGGGTCGGCTGAATGCCAGCAACATGCATTGCTTTTACGGCTGGGACGTTACGTGAAAGTGCGAGCGATTTTCGAATATTGATACCAC
>JALRDA010000003.1 GCA_023257145.1 Candidatus Saccharimonadia bacterium
CAGTTACGGAAGATATGTTCTAGGCGCGGACCGACAATGCCTGTATGTCCCGGATCGTATAATCCATAGAGCATATTAATGGCCTCTTGCACCAAAAAATCCTTTTGATCTGGATGATCGAACTCAAACATATTTAATCCAATCGGGTTGGTCATGTCGCCAGGGTTAAAATAGATCACGTCCTCGACACGCTCTTTTGGCACCTTACCAAGCAGATTTTCAACCGAGTCGCCGTGCGGGTCAACAAAGGCAAATCCACGACCATCCATCATATCCTGAAAAGCAAGGTTTTCTAGCAGTACAGACTTACCCGTTCCGGTCTGTCCAATAATATAGGTATGGCGACGGCGATCGTTCGTACTCAATCGTATTGGCTTCTTACTACCTCGAAATTCGTTATAGCCTAGCAAAAAGCCCTCATCCATAACTTGCGTTGGCCCATCAACTTGTTTCGACATTTGCCGTTGCACTTGAGATGTTGGAATACTGTTTTGATTCGGCAGATGAAAGACTGTCGCTAATTCAACGCTATTTAATATGTTTTGCGTCACCGTCTGCGGGAAAAAGCGGAAAATATAGGCCGTTGCAAGCTCTTCAATATTTTTTGTAATCGCAAACTTAAATCCATTGTGACTTGGGGAGTCAAATAGCGAAAAGGCTGCAACGATGTTTTTAAGCAGTGTCTGAGAATGAGCGGCTGTGTTTGATGACACAACAACACGAATGAGCACTTCATATCCTGGATACCGCGTTTTTTCTTCGATTGCATCGACAGTCGCCTGTTCCAATGAAGTTAGCTGTTTATCTTCCGGCTTTGTTTCACCAGTCTCTGGCGGTCGCCATAGGGCCTCCATCAATTCTTTTGGTGCGATTAGTCCAGCTGGCCCAGATTTCTTTTGCCCTTTGTCTTTTTTAATTTTATTTGCCGCGTCGACAGAATTTTTAGTCCAACCCTCACGAGCAGGACGTAACATCACCTGAATAGCCGCACCATCCTCGCGTCCTGCAGCAGACAATGCGTTCAACAATGCACGTGATGCGTCACGCTTAGATTCTTGATACGTAGCAATTGGATAAACAAAATTTTTCTTGAGCGTAAACTCGCCACCGATAGTGCCGCTAATTTTACCAATCTGGCTAAATATACTATGCTCAGTCACTTCTTCCAGGCGGGCGGATGGATAGGCCGCTGCAACTGCTTGCCGTACGACATCAACGAGCACGACAGGAACAACCGTATAATAATGCACCAATCCTTCACGTGCGATAATTTCAAATGACAGATGGCGCTGGCCATACATCTTGCTCTTAAAGCCTTTGGTTGCCGTACTGGCGATGATGTTATACATTACCTGCGCCTGGGATAATATCTCTTCATTCAAATCGCGTTCGTCGCGGCCGTTACTTGCGATATCATCGCTTGATGGCGGCAAATGGATAAGCATCGGCACCATCTTCAAACCTCGCTCGTAATTCTTCGCTTCCCGCAAGGTCTTGCGATACTGCGCAAACAAGAAGATACCTACAGCCAAGCCAAGAAAAACAAAGATGAAGACGCTAATAAAAATCCCAACCATAGTACTGGCGGACCCCGCTACTGCGACGAGCCCAATTCCTTTCCGTAGCGCTTACGCAAATAATCTGCTTGTAAACGATTCACCTCTTGCTCTCGCTTGAATGGATCGTCTTTTGTTCGCACAATGATCTGCTTTGCCTTATCCACCCACTCTTTCTCGATAAGATCATCATCATTAGCAACAACAGGTAAATCATCATTGACTGAAGCAGCGTCATCATCGCCTACCGGAGACACCGATAGTGGCGTCGACTGGATAGGTGGAAGAGCTGGCATACTGTTAACTGCAGCGGGAGTTGCCTCGCTTCGCTGTTCTATCCTCTCCGCACCAGACTCAATACCCAATTCAGGCGTTGACGGCATAGGCGCCTGTTCGAATTTTGGACCGAAATTATCTGGTAGTTGCTCGTGTCCGCCATTGGCTTCAGGGAGTTTGGGTTCCATATCTGTAATTATAGCATAATCATAACGCCATAACACACTAAATTTTACGTTGTTCTTTTTGCTATATAGACACAAGAAATGACGACAAACGTGACGATCAAAAGTAATTCATAAAAGCTAACCTCGCCCACCGACTGCATCCCTATTAGCATCACTGGGACAAGTGCGAGTGCAGATGAAAAGTAATACGATTTCAGTAAACTTAAGGGTTCGACAGAACGTCGAATCATAATATTCGATGCAAGTCGCACAACAAACTTACTAGTAACGAATATTAAAAAAGTCAGCGCACTCAGCACTGACAGATACATCAAAACAAAAATAAACAAAATTCCCAATGGCCCTATCGTAGCCGGAGTCGTTGTTTGCAATAATACAACAAGTAAGACTAATGATACAGCCAAGCTAATAGTTAAAATTCTTCCTAACATATCTTCACTATATCATTGATTTCATGAGAGCCTGAGTAGCAAGTTAAATGTTCAGACAAAACACTGTCCACCCATATAAAAATTTTGGTGCGTGTGTCATAAACGACTTGCCACTCCAGGCAATTGACCGCTCCAGAATAATCTGGGGCATACGTCTCTTTTGGGCTATTTTCCACGATATACCTAGCAGTCACACTATCGCTCATATTCGAGAATAGGATTTAGCTAGGTATATCGGTACTTTATATACCCAAGGGTTCCATCATGTTATTGACGGAGCATTGGCGACAAAACTGTATGATATGAGATAAAGGTGCGTTGACTTAAAGCCAATATAGTAACGTGCATGTGCAAATTATAAATAGTTGTATCTTTAAAAGATTCAACATACCTCATATGGTATTGTCGCCAAGTTTCCATCAAAACTTGTGTACTTTGTTTAAATTGTTAAGGTTTTTTTGCTTTTGTTTGTTTTTGTAAAAGCTTGTATTTACAATAGCATAACCATTTAAATAGGTCAATATTTTTCTAATAATATACGTTGTTAGAAAAGCAATATAAGTCAATATTTTTGTATATTGATCTGTTATTATCAATTAATTGTTGTTCAATTATTATACATAAATTTACAACGTTAATCATATTATTTTACATACTAGTAGCAATTATTGTATCTTTCCGACACCATTTGCGCTAATCGAACAAATGATCAGATCGCAAAAGCAACGATACGACCTAACTCGATAGTGACTGCTAAGCTTGATACTTTTTCGCAGTACATAGATCACACATACCAATATTCATAGATACAACAAGCCCCTAAAGTGAGATCATTGCCATCAATCCATTCACACTACCTGTAACTGCCAGCACGATACGCAGACAGTCTACATACCCCACCCTCAGCATCTCTATTCGCCGCTATTGTATAACCGCCCTGCTAAACCCATGCACGGTTTTCGCTATAGAAGCACACCTACACGAAACGCTATATTCTGAAACGAGGTTGTTTCGTCCGGCATAAATCAATCCCAACAATAACAGACCTATGTATACATGATTTACAAATACACCTAGTGGCGTGAACAAGTATTTATACCCTATATATAGGTTATCCACACACGTTTTTTAATATGTAAAGTTTTTTCATAAATAGTGTTGACTTAAGCGCTTTGGCATCATATTATAGGGGTAGCTTCTGAATAAATAAATTATACACGAAGCCAAAAATAAACAGAATTCAAAAACTCCACAAAAACAACCACTACTCGCAGGTGGTTGTTTTATTTTTGCCGCAAGTTTACGTTAGGTAAAAAAATACCGCCCAATTGGGCGGTATTTGACTTATTCAAATTGGTGGAGCTGCGGGGTACTGCCCCCCGGTCCAAAAGGTAACGGATCATTCGTCTACAAGCATAGTCTATCTTAATTTTTACGACCTATCGAACTAGAAGATAAACAAAAATATTCAAGCGGTCGCGTAGTAAAGTTTCCCTTTATATTGCTACTGCCCAATATAAAGGTAAGTGACATGTGTATATAACATCTTCTGCCGCTATGTCACCTGCTAGCAGATGATGATCGAGCGTATTAGGCTGCGATTGGCGCAAAAGCAGGTGCGCGGAACGCGCTAGCTACGTTAGCAGCTGCTGCTTTTACTTTTGCAGTAAATGTTGCAATTAAAAATATACGTACGCGTATGGTCGGCTTGCAAAATGATCTGTTAAATTCCCTCTGTCGAAAGCTAAATTCAGCCCCAACATGAATGCCTATAGTATACCATCATTTACATGTACGCACTAGGTATGCTTAACTAACGGGCATTATGACTGCAGTAGCCAAAATAGCTTCGGTTGCACCTATAGGATTCGAGGGGCATTTAATAGAGGTGGAAGCTGACGCCACTAAAGGACTGCCTTCATTGCAAATCGTCGGTATGGGCAATAAGGCGATCGATGAAGCGAAAGAGCGCGTAAAAAGCGCAATCATCAACTCGCTTTTAGAATATCCGACCAAAAGAATCACCATCAACCTCGCACCAGCAGAATTACCGAAAGATGGTACTCATTACGATTTACCTATTGCGCTCGCGATCTTAATTAGCAGTGGACAACTAAAACAGCAAGAAGTTAATACGGCAGCTTTCGCTGGTGAACTTGCATTAGACGGATCACTCCGCCCTATCAGAGGTGCGATCACTATGGCGGAGACGGCACGCCGAGCAGGATTCAAGCAGATCTATCTTCCACAAGCAAACACTCAACAAGCCAGTCTCGTCGAGGATATCGACGTCATTGGAATCTCATCATTAAAAGAGCTTTATCTACACCTAAAACAAGAAGTAAAGCTAGCCACAACAACCGCACAATCTCATCCCTCACCCGCCAGGCGACAAGACATCACAACACTTGACGATGTACACGGCCAAGAACAAGCTAAACGTGCTTTAATTATCGCCGCAGCAGGACACCACAACATTCTACTTACTGGCCCTCCAGGAACCGGAAAAACGATGTTAGCACGGACACTAACCGGATTACTCCCTGCCCTTTCTTCTGATGAGACTATCGCAGTGACAAAATTACATAGCCTTGCTGGCGAAACAATTAATGATATTGTTACCGCAAGGCCATTTCGGTCACCACACCACACTGCGAGCCGAATTGCATTGATTGGCGGAGGTACACATCCAAAACCAGGCGAAATAAGTCTCGCCCATCTAGGTGTACTTTTCCTCGATGAAATTCCTGAATACCCTCGTGCAGCACTTGAAGCACTCCGTCAGCCACTGGAAGACCGATCCATTTCAGTCAGTCGAGTCAATGGACACGCCAATTACCCTGCTGATTTTATGTTAGTAGCAACAATGAATCCTTGCCCTTGTGGCTTTCACGGTGACGCAACTCGTGAATGCAGTTGCAGTAGTACTCAAATTCTCGCATATCAACGTCGGCTTTCTGGACCACTCCTCGACAGAATAGACCTAATCGTTAACGTGTCACGCATCCCAAATGACACATTACTCGACCCGTCTCCATCTACCAAAACACAACAAATTCAAGCCCTAAAAATGATTGATTTAGCCACCAGCCGTCAACGAAACAGATATAAAGGTGGTGTTAAAAACAACAGCAACTTAACCAGCCGAGATATTAAATCTGAACTAGCCCTATCAGAAGAGGTACGGCGACTACTCGGCGCCGCTACCGACCGACTCAACTTGAGTGCGCGTAGTTATTTCAAAATAATCCGGGTTGCACGAACAATCGCTGACCTTGAGGGTAGTAGTGAAATCAACACCCACCACGTCACCGAAGCGTTACAATATCGACAAAGCACTTGAACCTCGGTCAGATATCTGGTAAAATGTCCTATGAGTAACGCTTAAAATATTGCGCACTTACCAAAAGGAGATCAGAGATCAGTAAATCAATTCGTATCAATGAGGAAATCCGCGCTGAAGAACTACGTGTTATCGGCACCGACGGAGAGCAACTAGGCATTATGAGTCGCGGCGACGCACTCAAGGTAGCCGAAGAAGCCGGCGTCGACCTCGTTGAGATCTCACCCAACGCCGCTCCTCCCGTAGCAAAAGTTGTCGACTGGGGTAAATTCCAGTACCAAAAGATGAAAGAGCTGCAGAAGAGCAAGAAAAACAGCAAGCCAAGCGAGCTGAAACAAATGCGTTTCGGATTGAAGATTGGTGCTGGAGATCTGGACATCAAACTCCGTAAGATCCGCAGCTTTCTGGCCGCTGGTCACAAAGTTCGTATTCAAATCTTTTATCGTGGTCGCGAGATGGCCCACAAAGAGCTTGGATTCGTAATGATCGACAAAATTGTCGCCCTTTTGGAAGATGAAGCAATATTAGAGCAAAAGCCTCAGATGGCTGGTCGCAATCTGAGTGTAGTAGTAAGGAGTAAATAATGCCAAAAATGAAGACCCACAAAGGTACCGCAAAGCGGATCAAGATTACCAGCACTGGTAAATTGACTCGCCGCCGTGCGTTCGGTGGCCATATGCTCGCTAAAAAGAGCAAAAGCCGCAAGCGCGCAATTAACACCACTGCAACCGTCACCGGTAGCATGGCTAAAAACGTTAAACGAGCTTTAGGAGTATAAATTATGCGAGTTAAAAGAGGCGTCACCGCACGTGCAAAGCACAAAAAGATTTTAAAATTAGCCAAGGGCATGCAACATAACCGCACTCGCTCATTCCGTCTTGCAAAGCAAGCCGTTATTAAAGCATTGCAGTACGCATACCGCGATCGCCGTACTAAAAAGCGCGATCTTCGCGGACTATGGATCACTCGTATCAATGCAGCCGCACGCGAACAAGGTACTACTTACGGTAAATTAATTGCTGGCCTTAAAGCCGCGAACATCGAACTTGACCGCAAGGTTCTATCTGAACTTGCTGTAAGCGAGCCAAAAGCATTCGCTGAAATCGTAAAAAGCGCTACTAAAGCGTAATCACGACGACACAATACCCCTTCTTGACTCCTTACAACTAAAATAACTCGCTATTATGCGAGTTATTTTAGTTGGCAGATCGTCGGTAAGCCGGGTTTTGTCGTGAGCGATCATCTATCTAGCCCAATAGTTGCCTATTGGATCGAGCGGATAGCGACCTGCGGACGGAACGCCCGTTATGCAGATCTCCTTGCAGCCGACAGGGTTTACCTTCACGCCATGTCACCATGGAGTGCTGTGAGCTCTTACCTCACTCGTTTCACCTTTTCCCTTTGACGGGTAGTTTCGTTTCTGTGGCACTTTCCCTAAGGTTACCCTCGGTCGCCGTTAGCGACTGTCGTATCCTATGCTGCCCGGACTTTCCTCTTACACACAAGGCGCAAGCGATCGCTTAACGAACTGCCTGTGATCCATTATACCCTATTTACGCCCCTGCTCATTAAGGATCTTATTGACCATCCCGTCGGCGAGCTGATTGAACTCACGCTTGACGTGCGAAAACGTCACCTTATCAAATTGTCGAACCAATTCAGTAATACGCTCATTTATTGGCCATAATTCTCGGTTTTTAATTTTATATATACCGTTCATTTGGTTAACCACGAGCAAGCTATCAATTCGAAAATCAACACTGCGCGCACCCATCTCCAGTGCCTGCTCTAAACCTAGCCGTACGCCATGGTATTCGGCTTGGTTGTTCGTCGTGATACCTAGATACATACCACCTTCGTGGACTACGTTACTGTAATTATCCATGATAATAAAGCCGGCAGCGGATGGACCAGGATTACCTCGCGATCCACCATCCGAGTAGACTACAACATGCCGTAGAGATGTTGTTTTATAGTCATCAATATTAGTGCCATTGACGAGAGTAACAGATTGAGTCTGCTGTTGTGAAATACCCAACAATAGCACTGTCGACTCTGTTAGATCGTCATGTTGTATATCTGACATGTTCTCCCAGATATATTTATTGTAGTTCTGTCCTAATCTTAGTTTGGCCACGTTCGACGCTAAACTTACAAGGTAGAGGATAAATGTATACTGCGCGTCACGGTCGTCTTTATCAATGTACGTCACGACGTCAAACAGCTGCATTGTCTGTGTCGCCAGGCCCGTCGCCTCTTTGACGCAGCGCTCGAGTGTCTCTTCTGGCTGCTCGCCGTAAGAAACCTTGCCACCTGGAAGTTCATACTTACCAAGAATATTCTCTCGACCATTTGCGCGACGCAGGAGTAGGGTCTTGCCATCTTTACGAATAATTGCTCGGGTTGATACATGCTGCTTCATATGTCTACTGCTACCATCTATTATCAGTCTACCATTAGCACTAAGGTTTAGAAATCTTTTATCCTAAAAAACAAAGCGCCCTAAGTCGCTGCCGATAATGCTTGATGTTCCCCCGCAAATTGCAAGGTGGGTATTCTCAACCTATTTCCACGGAAACAGGCCATTCGAATTCCCGATCAAATATGATATTCAGGAAAATCATATACATCTCGGTGCGTCTCTTAGGACTTTCTTATTATAACAGTTCGTAGCTTAAAATAAGCCGAATACAGAGGTGAATGCTGCAAGACAGATCCGGATCATCGCACCCATCAGCGCACCTATTTGCTGATTCGCAAGTAGGACGATTGCAAACACAAAGACAATTCCAAATCGCTCTATTGCTTCCATAGCTCGTCTAACAAATTCTGGCGCCAGAGCATACACTACACGAGATCCGTCGAGGGGAGGGATCGGTAAAATATTAAAGACAAAGAATCCTAAGTTAACAAAGACGGCAACATACAAGACCAGACCGATTAACGTATCTGGCGAGCCGAATGACGTGATGGGCTGACCGATAAGAACAGCAATACCAAAAGCAACGAATGCAATCACTAAGTTTGTTAGCGGACCAGCAATTGCTACTAATGCCGCACCCCATTCCCCAAAACGAACCCGATCCGGATTAAACGGTACCGGCTTTGCGCCACCAAATATCGGGGCGCCGATGAGCGCCAAACCGATCGGCAAGAGAAGCGTAAGGAACGGATCAATATGCTTGATCGGATTAAGCGTCAGGCGACCTTCTCGCTCGGCAGTATCGTCCCCTAGCCAGTACCCCATAAATGCATGCATCGCCTCGTGAATTGTCATCGAAAACAGAATTACTACGATGACAATAAGGATGTATTCAATATTCATATGTTTTTATTATACAGTATCAAAGGCCACTCTCATGACACGCTCGCCCAAGATTCGCCGCAGACCAAGTATGTCCGCGGGAGCGCGCCCCGCCATCCGCTCAATTGCACGAGCATCCAACGCTTGATACTGATCCCTACTAGAAATACCCATTGTTCGAATCGCATCACCGCCGTCAGACTGGTGCGCAAAGCTAGGCCCAGTTTTCTCGATTGACCAAACAAACTTGGCCTCTGGCTCTTCCATTGCCCAATACCTTTCCATGATATCAAGCACAAATGGATCTTCCGCAAATAAACGGCGCAAGTACTCCCGACTTACCGCTTCGTTGCGCTTCTTTTGTTCCAATGCGGCGCTGTCTGCCGTCAAGCTATTGACATCACCTACATGCACCTCGTCTGTATCGTGGAATAACATAAATAATGCTATCTTACCCGGATCAAGATTCGGATGATATTTCGCAGCGTACACCACCGCAATAAACATCTCATGAATCGTATGTTCACCGTTCGTCTCCGGCCGACCATCCCGCTGGGTTGCACGTTGTATCCGCATAAATTCACTAAAGAAATCACTCATTTTAGTTAAGTCATCCGCACGTTGCTCAAGTGGCGGGTGAAACTGCTCAGTATTCTGATTCGTCATAAAAGAACTCCCTTTCCGCGAACGTCACACCCTGATCCATAAGATCCATAAACTCATCAACACTCTCAAAGCGCTTCCCTTGTCGATGGAACTCTTCTTGCGTCATCCATTGGTTATATCCACCCTCGAACCTTTCGATCAAATCGCCACTAAACTCAGTTGCATACACACACAAGAATATCTTATCTTCAAGAAGTTCTTTGCTCTGCGCATCAAAGTCACGTTTATGATACAGTAACTTGTATTGAAATTTCGCCTTCATGCCAGTTTCTTCAAACAATTCGCGGTCGGCAGCTTCAATCACGGTCTCCCCCCATCGCATCTTGCCGCCCAAGCGCCCCCAAAACCCAAAATATGGATTTTTTAATCGCTGCTGATATAAAAACTCTCGTTCACCTTTGGCATTCTTTCTTTCGAGTGTAACCACGATCGACACCTTCGGCTGACGTTCAATCTCGTTCTCGTCTGTATCCATTCGATTGGCATACTCTTTACCCTTGCCAGTCAGCGTATATAGTCTGCCTACCTTGCTGACATACTCTCCCTCGATCAATTTCTTTACATGGAAGTTAAAATGATCGCTCGTTAAATCAGTTGTTTTCTGCAAATCAGCAAAACTAGCTTCCGGCGTAAATAGCAGATGGCGTAAAATGGCGACTTGGACCCGATGGGCATTTGGTTCATAACTCATATCTTCTCCTTAGTATCACTTATTTAATGATTTATCCCAAGCATAGCCAAATAGCAGCTTCCAAACTAGTAAACTGCGCTTCACCTTGACGAAAAACCAAAAAAGGGTTACACTGGTACAGATTGTAAAAAATAAGTGGAAGTAATAATTATGGCAGCACGATGTGAACTCACCGGTAAAGGCAAACAGTTTGGCCACAATGTCAGCTTCTCTTTGCGACGCACAAAACGTGTCTTCAAGCCAAACCTACAAAAGAAAACTTTTGAAGTAGATGGCCAAAAAGTCACCATGACCCTGAGCACTCAGGCGATTCGTACGCTTAAGAAAAAAGGCATTCTCGCTAAAGCAAACTAGGCTTTTTCCCTTTAAAAACACCTCGCGTATACGCGAGGTGTTTTTTGTTATGTTCAAGAATCCTACTTAACTACGCGTAATTTCAACTACCGTCAGTGTAGTCGGTAATGTTGCCGCAGTTTTTACCCTGTACTTTGCGGTTGTTTCAACAGGTGCGCCCAATTCCTTAACAAAAATTTCAAGCGTATCCTGTGGAACTTCGTACGACAATCCACTATCGGCATAATGAACCGGAATGATTACCTTCGCATCGATCTGGCGCACTAGACCTGCAGCGCTTGTTGCATCAAGCGTATACCCACCGCCACCGACAGGAATAATCAAAATATCAACAACACCTAGCGCTTCAAGTTGGTCTTCATCAAGTTTCGGACTAATGTTTCCGACTAGTGCAATTCGAGCCTCACCTACCTCAATGCGATATACGGTAGAAATTTTTTCATCCGCATCAGTATCAAGATGTCGAACGGCCGCAATACCGCGAACCGAGAATGGACCTAGTTCATAATCACCGGGACCCTCAATCGCAAGCTGGCTATCATTTCCATTAACTGCAAAACGTGCCTCTGTTGCAATCTCAAGAGCATCTTTTACCGCTAGATCCTTCAGACCTACAAGTGACAACTTTGGGTCAATGACCGCATTTAGCTTCTTTGTAGAAATAACGATGCCATTGCCGCCTTTGTATTCTATATCAAACATATCTTCTCCTTTACACTTTCAGTATATTATCGCTATCAAGCAATACGGTATATTTTCCGTTGAGGATTTCCGTAATAAACTTATCTCGTACGCTTAGTCGATAATAAAATTCGTCATAGCTTAATACAGTATAGTTTAACTCACGCGCTTCATCTTTTTCAATTTGCTTGATCACATTCTTTAATTTAACCGCAGGCACATCACCAACCAACAATAGATCTACCGCGCTACCAGAACCTTTCACAAGCACGCCAGCAAGTATCGCCAGCCGTACACCGGGCAATCCGATGATCAGCTCGTGCCATGGGGCTACTGCTCTAGTTTCAGTAATCGATTCGATGCGTTCATCAGCAAAGATTGCGCGAAATGGTACGTAGTACTCATAGCGCTGATTGATCTCATAATAGAGTTTGTTGTCGGCGCTATCGCTAGTGATAATACCAACCTCAAGCATATTCGAGAGTTCACGTCGAACGGAATTTATTTGTTCATCAATTAAGCGAGTAATTTCGCGGACGTAAAACGCCTTACCTGGATTGTTCAGGAATAGGTGTAGTAATTTTACTCGAGTTTTTGAACCAAATAATGCGTCAATCATTTTCCTGCCTAGAATAAGTTTCGTGTTCTATCATAACACACCTACTACACCCTATCCAGTCGCTCGATCAGCATTCGCTTCGTCTCTTCTATAGTACCCCATGTTACGTAGGGATTTCGTCGCAGCCAAGTAAGTTGCCGCTTTGCCAATCGCCAATCGAGCGTTGTGCTTTTTTCTTTTAATTCATCAAGAGACAATGCTTTATTTAGATATTGGTGAACAAGTGGGTAGATATTACCTGTCATCGCCTGACTATCCCAGCCGTATTTTTTGCCCAACAATATTGATTCCTCCACAACACCATCGTGCAATAATTGTTCGATTCGCCTTTCAATCCTACCCCTTAAATTCCCTCTTTCTGTAGCAATTCCTACAATAATACAGGGATTAACCGGTGCTGTTGATCGAGATGCGCGTTGCCCATTTTGTTCGATAGCTCTTATAACATATCGTTTATTTCTATCGTTCTCGGGAAGCGTTATGTTGTTATTGCGACAATATATAATAAGCTGATCTAGTGTCATCTGTTCCAGGCGCGCCCTTTGCGCCTCATCCGCCACTGAACCAAATTCATAGTTAAAAATTACAGCGTCGACATATAGACCCGTTCCGCCAACAAGAAACGGAATATGTCCGCGCGTGCGAATATCGATAATCTTTTGTTCTGCATACTTTTTAAATTCTGCCGCAGAATATCGCTCACCCGGCTCGATTAAATCAAGCCCCCAATGCGGGACTTGCTGACGCTCTGCAGTTGTTGGTTTTGCCGTTCCAATATCCATACCTTTATAAATAGTGCGCGAATCTGCACAAATAATTTCTCCGCCGAATCTCTTAGCCAGTTCGATTGCAAGCGCAGTTTTGCCGCTTGCAGTCGGACCAACAATTACAACAAGCGGTAACTCTTTTATATCTCCGGTTGCCATCGCAGTTCCTTAAAATTATCAATAACAAAATTTGTACATGCAATGCCGTCAGCATCAAGCAGTTGCCGTTGCGCTTCACGTCCGCCAGGAAAGCCACTCGCCAAACCGCCAAACCGATTAACTAGGCGATGCCATGGCAACTCTGAAGGACCATAATGCGCAAGACCACCAACAATACGAGCCGCAGTAGGATGCCCTGCAAGCGCGGCAATATCCCCATAGGTTGTCACCCTACCGTCGGGAAGTTCAGCCATGAGCGCATAGATAGAATCTTTAAAATTACTATTTGCCACTGACATCATACTAGCCTACCGCTCGCGCAACTACGAACAGTGTCATTACATACTCATTAAATAGTCGGTTAGCCGATCAAGTGAAACTTTTTCTTCACCACTCTGGGTACGCACACTGACTTCACGTGACTCTTTATCCTGTGGACCAACAATCAGCTGGACGGGAATTTTCCAACTCGTAGCTTCGCGAATTTTCTTGCCAAGGCTTTCATTTCGATCATCCCGAGTAAAGCGCAGTTCATTGAACTTAACTGGCTGCATCAACACCGTGCTTCGCAGGACAGCTTCAATCTCTTCCACATAATCAAGTACTGTATCGTTAATCGTCAAGATACGAACCTGCTCTGGTGCCGCCCAAAGCGGGAACCACCCCCCAGTGTGTTCGATAAAGACGCTCAGGAATCGCTCAATCGAGCCTAAAAGCGCACAGTGAATCATAACTGGCTGCCGTGATTGACTGTCTGCATCTGTATACGTCAGGCCAAATCGCTGCGGCTGAACAAAATCAAGCTGTACCGTCGCCACTTGATGTTCACGCCCGAGTGCATCAGTTGCCATGAAGTCAATTTTTGGACCATAGAAAGCAGCCTCACCCTCTTGCTCGAAATAATTTAACTCGTTCGCAATGACCGCTGCTTTGAGCTGCGCCTGCGCGGATTCCCACAAGCTAGCCTCGCCAAGGTACCCTTCGCCTTCATCACGATAGCTTAAGCGGACGCGTAACTGCATGCCAATTTTTCCGTAAAGTTCACGTGCAGATGCCAGAAGGCCGTTAATTTCCGCCTCAATCTGATCATCCCGACAAAATACGTGACTGTCATCCTGCGTTAGTGAACGCACACGATTAAGGCCGCCGAGTTCACCAGTCTTTTCATCACGGTAATCAGTCGTAGTCTCAAGGTATCGAATTGGCATATCTTTGTAGCTACGCGGCCGAGACGCATAGATCTGCGTATGATGCGGACAATTCATTGGCTTGAGGGCAAAGTTATCATCCGTTTCCTGACTCGTCACCAGAAATAACTCGTCACCAAATTTAGCCCAGTGACCCGAGGCTTCGTATAGCGCAGTCTTTGTAATGTGCGGCGTAAACACCTTATTAAAGCCGTGCGCCTGACGAAGCTGATTAGAGTACTGCGCCATAATATCGCGTAGTACCGTACCGCGTGGCGTAAACAGCGGCAAGCCAGCGCCAACTAAATTAGATACGGTATATAGATCTAATTCTTTACCCAATTTACGGTGATCACGTAATTTCGCTTGTTCAAGCAGTTCCAGGTAGGTATCAAGCTGCTCCTGCGTCTCAAATGCCACACCGTATAAGCGCTGCATCTGCGGGTTGGTTTCTTTGCCGCGCCAATAGGCGCCGGCGACACGCATTAATTTAAATACACCAACATCCTTTGTGTTCGCCACATGAGGGCCGCGACATAGATCGACAAACTTACCGTTTTGATAGAATGACACATTCTCTACCGCCGTATCCGCACCAGCCGCAAGACCGAGTTCGTCCACGTCAAGGTCTTTTGCAACTGTTGTTCCAGAACGCTTTAGATCGTTCAATAATTCCTCTTTATACGGCTGATTGTTTTCTTTTGCCCATTCAATCGCCTGATCAATCGGCATTTCAAACTTTTCAAAGTTATCGCCGTAGTCAATAATACCCCGCATAGCTTTTTCTATCTTGGCAAAGTTTGCTTCTGAAATCTTTTTTTCACCCAAATCGATATCATAATAAAAGCCATTTTCCACCACCGGGCCAACACCGAACTTGGCATCCGGCCAGATACGCTGGATTGCCGCAGCGGTAATATGCGCTAAACTGTGTCGCATTGCATGTAATTGTTCGTCGTCCATAATAATTCTCCTTAGGTTTAGTAAATAAAAAACACGCGAGATCCGGCTTTAAAAAATTAAATCCATATATCGCATGTCTCGGACCTCTGTTTTAGCGAGGCGGTTCCACCGGACTTCCTGATTGTTTCAGGCTCTTATTGAAGCAACGTTATCGTACATCGCTAAAACCCACGGAACTCAGCGGTTGGTTAGGTCGCGTCGTAGTTCCTTTTTATCATATACTACCCACCCCGTATATTGCAACGTCCGCCCCTGTCTGGTATCATAAGAAAGCTATGGACCCTTAGCTCAGTTGGCTAGAGCGCGTCATTGACGTTGACGAGGTCGGAGGTTCGAGTCCTCCAGGGTCCACCATAGAACTTATTGAAACCGCTAGATTTACTCTGGCGGTTTCTCTTTTACCCACACCCCGCAATAGTTTTCCACCCGCGCAATTACCGCATGCAACACTTTTATATACCATATATGTGATACGTAAAGCATAAGCATTAGTTGACAATTTAATACGTTTATGCTAGTATGTATACATGGCTAAAGATCAAGTTATCGCACCATCCGCATTAGACAAGTTTAATCTCTCTTTCGAGTACGATGTCACTTGGACCGATGCACGAAAAGCTGTCCGCGTTCGTACTGATAAATAGTACCTAGGCGCACATATTTGCCTATTCACCCCACCACCCTTTCATAGGGTGGTGTTTTTATTTCCCCATGTTGCCATAGTTATCCACTAGCATTATTAATAGCGGTATGTCATTATATAGACATGTTTTGCATTAATTGTTTTCACAAAAGCACGAGTGTCTCAAATTCACGACCACATAAAAAACAGCCCCAGATATGGCGCCGTCGGACATGCGCGAACTGTCATGCGGTCTTTACTACGTATGAGCGACCATCGCTTGCCGACAATACGCCGATCGATCTAGCTGACGGATCTACCGACACATTTAACTTAGGTCGGCTCATTTTGAGCATCAGTAAGGCATTCACTCATTCGCCTAACGACGCACAATATAGTAGTCTGTGGCTCGCGCAGACCGTTGAGGATACACTATCAACTGACCGTAAGTCGATTTCCCCTGAGGATATTGAAGCAACAACACATCAGGTATTAAAAAAATTCGACGAACTCGCCGCCGTACAATACGCTGCGCAGCACAAACTTATTTCTTCAACTCGGAAGCGCGGACGGCCTTCGCTGCGCGAGCACGGGCCACGGTCTCGTGAGTAGCCTTTTCAGTCACATCGAATTTGTCCAAGTATTTACCTAAAAATAGATGCGTCTGCGCATTAAACGCTGATGCAGCACTGTATGCGATAGCCGTCACGGGCATTAAACACCACTGCAACAACATCCCTAGCGAACGATGACGCTTATAGCGTGCAGGACGAGGTGGTAACATTTTAAAACCGAGGAATACTGTAATTAATAGTCCAATCATTGCAACACGCTGAATGTTACTAATTACTTCTGGCAATAAATGGGCAGCGATCTGCTGCGATGACTCGGGATTAATAAGTAACGGCACCCAGCCACCAACTGCCACCAGAATCGAAATGCTAGCCAGTGTGACATGCCCATCGATAAGTCGTACTAAGCGACTTAGGCCAGCGCCCAGTGGAACCGTCCGGCGACGAGACAACACACGAACCGCGACGTATGGAATATCCGATGCGCCGTACGCCCAGCGGCGCAGTTGAATGAACTGCGCCTTTAATGTTCGCCTGTACGTATCTGATAACACCGCATCTTGATAGATAGGTGCATAGATTGGCGTAACTGAATAGTCACCATCGAAATGGAAATAACTTCGCCAGTACTGATGTCCGTCTTCAACGATTGTTCGCGTACTCCAAAAATTCATTTCGACTAGGGCGTCCATCGGCTGGGAATGCGAAGCAAAATTACGCAATGTGTGCGGGCGCATCGAGCTAATAATGTTCCAGAATGAATTACCCGTTGCAATCACCCTCATCGGCGCTGGTGCATCCCAAATGTTGTTTAGGAATAATGAAATTGGCTGATATGATAAGTGCTTGCGGTCCTCGTGGACAATATACTCATACGTCACGTAATCGAAATATGTCGCGTGGGGACGGTTGTCGCTATCAAGGGTCGTAATAATAACGTCTTTATACTCGATGCCCTGTTTTTTTACCCAATCCTTTAGGAAGTGTCCGGCGTACGTGATATTACCACCCTTTCCGACAACTTCATTAGGTAAATCGTGCGGATGTTTTACAAGATGAAACGCCTTAAATGCCTGGCCAAACTTTTTATGGAGACGCTTGGCGGTTGCATGCATTTCTTTGCCCCCACGCTCTTCGTAGGCCAGTACTAAAATTAAATGACTTTTGTCATATGTCGTATCAATCACTGACTGTATCGTTGGCTCGAGCACCTCATAGGCTTCATTGTAGGCGGCAATGATAACCGCGTTATAGATACTTGATGGTTTGGGGTAGTTGGCTGGATCATTAATGATTAGCTCTAGATTCTCTTGGTGTGCTGTCATACCAAACTCATCCGATTGAACATCACGAAGCTTTTTGTAGCTGACAAGTGGGCGTTCGAGCTGATGCAATCGATCATGCCAATCAATATTCTGCGCTGCGTCCATACGGCTACGTCCACGGATAGTGTGTGATGCAATGCCGACTGCTTTGACTAGCACGGTAATAATTAACAGTAAAAGATAAATACCCGCCAAAATAGGATTTACGAGCGAAAGTACTACTAGAACAATTAGCATGCCGTAGCTTAAAATAGCCGGCACCATTTCAAAGAAGCGATAAAATTTTGTCCGTTTCTTTAGGGGAATTTCTAGATCAGTCATAAACTACAAAAATGCTACCTTGAGTATTGAATGTGCAATAATCCATGCGATAAATAACACTAAAAAGCTAAGACATGTGAACAACAAAGCTATCTGGCGACGTTCCTGTACATACAGTTTCACGATAATGATCGAGTGGACTACCGCAAGCGTGAGGCCAAAGAAGACAAACGACAGCAAGTAGTACCACTTCTCCCGGTAAAAGCTTGTCGCCCCGAAGGCCGTGTAATGAACCGCAACCTGCAGATCACTCGGGCGCAGTGAAAGAGCGACATACACACTGAAGGCCGCACACGCAAATATAAACAGCAGCAATAACACCGTCATGACTCGATCGGCGAGAATAAGTTTGAGTGAGGTTAGTAAATTTGATTTCATAATAATTTCATCGATATGGAGCCGCTGACCGGATTTGAACCGGTGACCTACGCTTTACGAAAGCGCCGCTCTACCAACTGAGCTACAGCGGCATAGTAGTATCCTAGTCATTATAGCATTTAGACATGGCAAACAAAAGCGATCTATCTGTTGCATCAGAGGCCGAAAGCTGCTATTATGTTTTAAGTCATTAAGACTGATGGACTCGTAGTGAAGGGGTTATCACGCCTCCCTGTCACGGAGGAGATCGCCGGTTCAAATCCGGTCGAGTCCGCCAAGAAAAAAGCTTACCATTTGGTGAGCTTTTTTCTTGGTCACGCGCTGATAGTCTAGGTACTTTATCATCCATTAAAAAAGCGCCCCTCTTGGAGCGCTTTTTAGTTATTACTTTGTCACATGCCTTTGTTGCACAACATCCCAGTTCACAACATTCCACCACGCATTGACATAATCATCACGCTTGTTTTTATAGTCAAGATAATATGCATGCTCCCAAACATCTAAACCTAGCAGTGGCGCCTCGAGGCCCTGCATAATCGGCGTGTCTTGATTGGCAGTTGTAATGATTTCCATATCCGGCTGCAGCCAGGTCCAACCACTTCCAAAGACAGCTAATGATTTTGCCGTAAATTCATCGACAAAACCTTGGAAACTGCCGTATCGCTCCGTGATCTTTTGTGCCAACTCGCCAGTAGGTTCACCACCGCCGTCAGGTGACATCCATTGCCAAAACAAACTGTGGTTATAATGGCCACCTCCATGGTTCTGAATAGCCGAGCGTACGTCCTCAGGCAAACTGTCTAGATCAGACAGGAGTGTTTCTAGTGATCGCTCGCGCAGCGCTGGTGCGGCATCAATGGCGGCGTTCAGTTTGTCGACGTATGTCTGATGATGCTTATCGTGATGCAACTGCATAATCGATCCACTGATGTACTTGCCTAGCTGATCGTGTCCATACGGTAATTCTGGTAACGTAAACATTTTTTCCTCCTTATTGAGTCTATTTATCGCTGGGCAGCTTCATCATCTTCCTGCGGAATAGAGATATATTCTTTAACTTTGCTATCTTTTTTCAATGTCTCAAGTCGGTTATTAAATTCCGTTAAAGGAATCCGCAAATAGGTATAGCTCACCTGCGTCGGTGTTTTTTCTGCCAATTTTACAAAGTAATAACCGTCACCAGCAGACGTACGTATTGGCGAGGAAATACCCCCTGGCTGCAGCGTCAAAGCGGCTTTTGCAAGCCCACCATCCTGATTTGTGTGCGGCACTAGCCCTGAAACCCCTGCGATTACCTCAGCATCACCCTTACCACCAAGGGTCGTAGCAAGCGCCTTTAAGTCGAGTGATCTATCTTTCTGAATTAGTTGTGATGCTTTTTCTTGTTGCTGCTTTGCATTCTCGTCAATCGCATACGCCACATCTTGGCGAATCAAACGATTTTTTGTGTCGTATCGATATTCACTTGGCGTCCATCCAAGAATATTTAGCGCCGAGGCGTCGTATGTCTCTTGTGAAATACGTCCAGTTGCCGTATTGCGGTCATCGTCAGTCACCTGATCGATGCGCTCTTGGCTAACGGAAATATCCAAATCACGAGCAAGCTTTTGCGCATACGTGTTAGCGATCGCTATATCAAGCGACTTACGCTTGATGTGAGAATTCTGACGTTGCCCAGCCTTGTCGTTTAAATTCAATTGTTTACTTTGCTTTAAATAATGCGCCGAGCTGTTGTAGTACATCAGGTAATCACCATACTTGACCATCTCGTCGTCGACTGAGGCAACCGGCACCGGAACGACGCGTGTGACACGGTAAAAAAGTGTACTTGTGTTTTGCACAGAGTACAGTTGCCACCACCCAATTAGCAGAATAACCACGAACGCGACGACGGTGATAATAATGGTCGTCATCACCAAACGATGACGCGCATACTGCATTGGATATTTAAAACGGCGACCGCCAGCTAAGATTCGCTCACGATGCTCGGCGACTGTCTCGTTAGTGATACGCGTTGGTATTTCTTTTTTGGCCGCACGCTTTTTAAGCAATAATTTCTTCATAATCTCCTTGTTTGGTATCAATTAACGTCGCCGATACGGCATCTTGCAACTTGTTATACACGTCGTCAGGGTGCCCAACATTATGGATCACCAAGTCACCGACAAACGTCTGAATAACAATTGTTCCGAAGTCAAAAACTTCCCCGCTAAACCCAGGTACATTATAGCTTATGTTCTGAATCTTTGATAGTCGTAGCTCGACGACATCCTTACCAAAGAAACCACGCTGCGTAATCTGTCGGATGCGTTGATCGGTCACAATGTAAACAGTGAAATACCACATCAGATAGTGGTACGCAAAAAGGATGAGGCCTAACAATAGCCCGCCGATTGGCAACAGAAACAGCTCTAGCTGCGACTGCCAGATAAGTGGTGGGATCGCCGATACCGCAAATGGGATAAGTAAAAGATAGAAGCCTTTGCGCATTGCAATGATATGTCGCCTGAACACAAATAGTAATTGCTCGCCGTCACGCTGACCGTCAAAGTCGAGCTCACTCGCTTCCTTGGGGGAATGTTTAGTCATGGATATATTATACTACGACAACCAATCCGTTGCGCTAATGTTTTCACAGGGAGGGATTCGATTACAAAAAAGATCAGGCCAACACCTGATCATTTTTATGGTACCCCGGGCAGGACTCGAACCTGCAACCATATCCTTAGGACGGATCTACTCTATCCAGTTGAGCTACCGAGGCATATACGCTATTGTAGCACGAAAACAACAGCGTCAAACCGCTGCTGCTTTCGTGTCATTTCAAAAATTAACGAGTAAACTTTTCGTGCAATGCTGAATAATCGTACAGTTCAGCATCGTGGAACCAAAGCGGAATTTCTTGCTGCGCATCAGTCAAATCACCTGATGCATGAATGAGGTTTGGAATTCCCTTGTTGTGTTCGTCACCATAGCCATAGCTCATGTGTGAATAGTCGCCGCGAATCGTGCCGGGGGCTGAAGATTTTGGCTCGGTCGATCCAACCAATTTACGCACTAACTCAACCGCTTCGACACCCTCAAGCACCATTGCGATAACTGGACCCTCGTTCATCATCTCCAAAACAGCATTAAAGGTCTGTTCGCCACGTCGAGAGATCACCTTGCCGATCTCTTCGTAGTGCCTATGGTAGTGATCACGATCAGGAGCAAGCATCTTCGTTGCCACGATCTTCAGGCCAACACGTTCAAAACGAGTCAAAATTTCGCCCACAATTCCACGCTGCACTGCATCTGGCTTAAAAATAATTAGTGTCTGTTGAACCTTTTCATCCATAACATCTCCATTTCATTTATTGCTTTGTCCTATATTATACTCATCACCCCCAATCTACGCTATGCTATAGATATGTACGTTTCTGAATTGTTGTTAGATTATATTGAACACCTTGAAGTAGAGGGAGGACGCTCGGCAAAGACTGCCGAAAACTACAAACTCTACATGGAACGATTTGCCGAGTTCACTAACGATACGACCGTGGATAAAATAACTAGTGAGATGATCCGCAAGTATCGGCTATGGTTAAACCGCTATAAGAACGATAATGATGACGAGTTGGCGACAATCACTCAAGGATACAATTTGATCGCACTGCGTGGCTTCCTCACCTACCTATCCAAGCGTGACATCACGAGCCTAAGTCCCGAAAAGATCGAACTACCGAAAATCTCTCGTAAACAAGTCACCTTTTTGCATTACGACGAGGTCGCCCGGCTGCTCGATACAATATCGACCGACAGCGAAGATGGCCTACGCGACCGTGCCATTATTGAACTACTTTTTTCCAGTGGCCTTCGCGTCTCGGAACTTGTCAATCTAAACCGCGATCACGTCAATACGAAGCGTCGTGAATTTATGGTTCGCGGTAAAGGCCAAAAGGATCGACCAGTCTTTATCGGTGAAGCAACTGCCGCCCGCGTCGAGGATTATCTTGCTGCAAGATTAGACAACCTACCCCCACTTTTTCTAAGCTACAGCCGCAACAACAGTGCGACAACAACTGGTGATTATCGACGCCTAACAGCGCGAAGCGTTCAGCGGATTATTAATAAATATGCCAAACTTGCCGGGATCACAAAACACGTCAGCCCACATACTATGCGCCATAGTTTTGCAACCGATCTGTTGATGAACGGTGCCGATCTACGTAGCGTTCAAACAATGCTTGGTCACAGCAATATCAGCACAACACAGGTATATACCCACGTTACTGATGAACACCTACGTGAAGTCTACGAAAAATTCCATAGCGATACTGAATAAATTTTTTAATCAGGGTGTACAAGTGGCACTATTCGAATAGTCGCTGTTCTGATCAGTAATAATGAAACTCTTGCATAGATCGCCTTCAATATCTACAGCTGCCTCTGGGTAGATAAAGTCACTCTTGAATTCGATTCGACTCTTTACGCGACGGAACATATCATTGGCCCGACCTGTTGAATCGACTTCTGGCTGAACACGATCAAATTCAACTGGAGCGTTCGCACTTGTTAAAAGCTCAATCTTAAAATGCGCCCCGTTATACAGTGAGCTCAGGCGTAAAAAAGCGT
>JALRDA010000016.1 GCA_023257145.1 Candidatus Saccharimonadia bacterium
CGTCCTGGATGAGTTTTTCCGACTCGCTATCGAGTGCAGAAGTTGCTTCGTCCAGTACGAGGATTGGTGCGTCTTTTAAGATGGCGCGGGCAATGGCGATACGTTGCCGTTGGCCGCCAGAAAGTTTTGCTCCGCGCTCACCAACTACTGTGTCGATTCCTTGCGGCAGTGTATTTACAAAATCGAGTGCATTTGCACGTTTTAAAGCATCTATTACCTGTTCATCTGTTGCATTTATCTTTCCGTACGCCACGTTTTCACGTATACTGCGGTGGAAAAGGTAGGCTTCTTGAGGAACGTATGCAATATTGGTGCGCAAGCTTTTTTGAGTCACTTGTCGGATATCCTGCCCATCGATAATAACCGCACCGCTAGTAGGGTCGGCGAAGCGGAGGATGAGTTTAGTCAGCGTTGTTTTGCCGCCACCGCTGCGACCGGCAAGTCCGATTTTTTCTCCAGGCTTGATGCGAAGACTAAGATCATTGATGGCAATGCCGGAACCTGTGTCTTTATATGAAAATTGAAGTCTATCAAATACAACCTCACCGCGCGTTACGTGCAGTTCACGGGCGGTTGGTGAATCTTTTACTTCGATCGGCTCGTCAAGAATCTCAGTTATTTCTGCTGCGTCAAGAAATGATTGCTCGAGCCCGCGAATAATCGGCGAAATATCAAAGAGCGAACTGGTAAGTCTCCCCATGTAAGTGATCGCAAAGATGAGTGCGGCGATAGAAATATTATCATTTGTATACAGCCATACACATGTCGCCATCGTTATAATCTGGAAGGTAAATAAGACAGCCTGGCGTTTGAAGCTTTCGTTTTCTATGATGTCAATTTCTTTGCGCGCAACTTTTTCAATTTCTCCGCGATTTCCGAGGATAGTAGCTAGTTCTCGCGAGTCTGTTGCAAAGAATCGAACGAGCTGTTGGTTGCCGATAATGTCTGCAATTGTTCCGTTTAATTTCGAAGTAAGTAGCTTTCGTTTATTGCGCAGGGGCGCACGTCGACTGGTGCCTGTGAGACTTAACCAAACGATGAGACCTGTGATAATACCAAGCGGCAGCAGTAATATCGGTGAGAGAAAAGCGATAACGACAAGGCTCATCGAAAAGTTGACGATAATGCCAGTAGCATGAATGAATATCACGTCTAAGAAGCTGACAATAGAATGACTGAACTTTGTTACGTCACCGGCAATTGATCCAACTTTTCGGTCAGAGAAAAACTGATCGCTGTGCTTCATAAGGCTATTCATGGCTGTTTCAAGCAGCCTAGTTTGCATATGTTCTTCGTGATTGAATAACTTTCGGAAGCCAAGCGCCGCTGACAATAATGCAAGAATCGAGACGAGCACGGCGACCGCTAGAAGCAGTAGGGGAGTCTGCCAGTTATTCGGTTCTGATATGAGCGACTGAATCACCAGGCTAAAAAGTAGAGGCAGTAGTACGACGTAAAGCAGCCGGTTTATAGGGATGGCGATTGAATAAAATATGAAATCCTTTTTATTCTTTCTAATCTCTGCTTTATATAAATCAAGTGTTTTTTTGATTGTCGTCGCGTCAGCTTTTTGAAATAGTTTTATCACGAATGAATCCCTTTCTTTTAGTTGTTATGACGTCGAGCGGTTCAGTAGAACATGGCGTAGCAAGAGGATCGGCTATCCGATCATAGTAGTAGATAAATTATATAGTATAATAGATAACGATGCAAAAAATTCTACTCTACTATAAATTTACGCCACTCTCTGATCCAGAGGCTATAAAGCTGTGGCAAAAAACACTGTGCGACAGTCTGAATTTAAAGGGGCGAATCTTGGTTTCGAAGCACGGACTGAACGGAACGGTCGGCGGTGAGATGGACGACCTAAAGGCATATGTCAAAGCGACAAAGCAATACGCCGCATTTAAAGATATCGTTTTCAAATGGAGTGATGGCTCACGCGATGACTTCCCTCGTATGAGCGTCAAAAATCGTCGAGAACTCGTAGGCTTTAAAAATAGCGATGATGAATTTGAAGTTGACGAAAAGGGTGTCATCGGTGGAGGTAAGCACCTGAAGCCGCAGCAAGTGCATGAACTGGTTGAAAAATATGGTGACGATGTCGTGTTTTTCGATGGTCGTAACGAGCATGAGGCACGGATCGGAAAATTCAAAGATGCTATTGTGCCAAACACGAACACGTCACGGGATTTTCTAGACGAATTGGAAAGCGACAAATACGATGACATCAAAGATAAAAAAGTGATTACGTATTGCACCGGCGGAATACGGTGTGAAGTGATTTCTGCCATGATGAAAAAGCGCGGTTTCAAAGACGTGTATCAAATTGACGGCGGTATTGTGAAATATGGCGAAGCTTACGGCGATGACGGGTTATGGGAAGGTGCGCTGCGCGTATTTGATGACCGTATGACCGTTAACTTCTCGGACCACGCGAAGACAATT
>JALRDA010000081.1 GCA_023257145.1 Candidatus Saccharimonadia bacterium
GTGGTTTTTTCCATGCAATGTACTACACCTACCTTAGTCATGTACTCTATAGGGTCTAGTCCATGATAGTAGTTTGCCTGGTAAAACACAATGTCGCGATGGTTTCTGCGACAACAGTGAGTTGACATACTGAAAAGGTAATGAGTGTTTTCAATTGTACGTAAGATTGTTTTGCTATACTTACATGTAGTTATGCAAACATTTATGCCAGTGGAAGCCGATTTTAATACTATTAATCGGTATATAACAGATAATAATATCAAATTACTTATCATTGACTTTAATGGCGTCCTTGATGATTACTATGAGCGGAAAGCGGATTTTTTACGTGATGTACTTGGTAGTGAAAATAAACATCATCTACCTGAACTTTTACTTGCGATTGAGCGTGCCTATCTGCTAGATAGGACGGCAACTATCGAGCAGACGTGTGAGCAGTTTTTTGCGTCTATGGACACGCCTCTTACGGAGTTGCAAAGAAATAGACTTGCAAATAATATGTTTGCGTCTCAGTTGACAGATCGGTCGCGTGTTTTTCTCGATTCGCTTGAGGTGCCTTTCGTTATCTACACTGCATTATCAGATGAACAGGTAAGGCGAGTAGAAGGCCTTGAAAAGTATCAGCTTTTTACAAGAGATCAATATCAAGAGGCGAAACCGTCAATTGCCAACCTTAAATTTATCATGAGACATTGTTCTGTTGATCCCGCTGAGGTATGCGTCGTCGGCGACGGGCTTATTGATGATCTTATGCCAGCGTCACTTATAGGCGCGCATACAATTCTGGTATCGCCGTATGTCAATTTACTTGCGTGCTCTAATGTAACGTAGATGTAATTTCGGCAAGAAGGAGCTGTTCAGGACCGCGAAGGTAAAGAACGGGAACTGTGTGCACAAGCGATGCAACGGCTTTCATTCGCGCTTGAGCTATTGCATCAGTGTCGCGCGATTGCAAAGGGGGTGCCGAGGCGTGGATAATGCCGTTTACCTGACGAATATCCCGAGTCATTTCATCGTATAGCGTCCAGTGTGCTTTTTGTTCTGTCATATCAAATCTAGTAATGCTTGCTTCGGTTGTAATGATCGGCTGACATATTGCGGCCAGGGGGTAACTCCTTGTCCACGAGGTGGGTGTTGTTCCTTGCGCGGATGTACGAGTTTTCCTGTCGTTTAAGAGTCCGCGCGTACCTCCTATGACTTGATTATGTTTGAGTGTGAATTTTTCATCGACGAGCCATGACCATCCATGCTTTGATGCATGAGCGGCAAGTCTTGTCTTTCCAATGCCGGATACCGTACCTATAAGTGCTACTGCCATATCACCATGAGCGATGATTGAACCATGGAGTGTATAGAAATTGCACTCTTGCCGTAGATATTCAAAAGTCGCCTCGACAATGAGCACGACACTACGGACATTTTCAATGCTGGATCGGATAGTACGATCTGCTTCCTGGAAATCAAATGCACTATCTTCGATGACGTGCCAGGTTTGTTTGGGTTCGTCTACTTTGATGCACTGGAAGCCAGGTATGAATTCATGCCAGAAAGGTTCGTTTAATAATGCCTGCTTAAATGTAGCTGATCCGTCTACGATAAGCTGAATAGTGCTACTAAAACTGGAAATAAAATAATTAGATGAGTGCACGATATATTTCTTTCAGTTCGGAAGCTTTTAAGTCCCACGACCACTGATTTCGTACTTCCTGTTGAAGATTGGCCGCTAAGGTGAGTCGTGTTTGAGGGTCGTGCAATAGTGTATGAAAAGCATCTTTAAGGCCAGGAGTGTCTCCGGGGGTGATAACGATACCGTGAATGCCGTCTGTCACGAGATCGGTCATTCCAGACCCAGATGCGGTAACAACCGCACATCCAGATGCAGCAGCTTCTAGAAGCGTAGTAAGTACGCCTTCGCGACCCTTTGATGGGCAGGCAAAAATTTTCGCCTGCCGGTAAAGCTGCCTAATTGTTTCCGTTGAAGGTGTATCATAAAACGTTACTGAATCTTGCAAGCCGCGTTCGTGCGCTATTTCCCTTAAATGTGATAAGTATGGGCCGTTGCCAGCGATGGCGATGGTTTGCATTGGATCGGCTGCCTGCAGGATAGTGTCGGCACCTTTATGTCTTAAAAAGCGACCGACATATAAGATGTCAATCGGACGATTGCCTGTCGGCTCGCCAGTAAAAAGAGTCGTGTCGATGCCATTTTGAAATACAATAGGCTTAAGTAAGGGGAAGTGAGCCGTCCACCAGTCTTTAATAGAGTGTGAGTGGGCGATTGTAGTGTCGGAATTGAGAATTGCTGCTTCCATGAGAGGGTCTGTGATGTTCGGCGAGCCATGAAGATGAAGTACTGTTTTACAATCTTGCGGGATGAATAACGAGTCGGCTGAGAGGTGTGTTATGAAAAGATCAGCATCTGTATATTTTTTATAATAGTCTCGGGCAGCAAGACCAAAGTCGCATGAAATTCGATAAAATGTTGGCCACGTACTATCCGGGAGGGGAGTACTATCCGGGAGGGGAATTTCAATAATTTGCAATGTGTCGCTAACTTCGGAAGCGAGCTGCTGATACGTATCGGTTGTCTTAGATGATTTTCTGGTAAAGAAACGTACGATAACGTCTTTGTTTGCAAGATGTCGTGCCATTTGGAGGGTGACTATTTCCATCCCCCCTAGATAGTGGCTGGCGTGGGGGCTTACGATGTTAATGATCATCACTTAAACTTCCTTCTTGCGGTATTGCCAATAAACTGCACGATACGGAGAAAGTCTGTATGTTAATTTTTCAATGTACACAAGCACGGCATAAAGCATGAAATAAATAATTTCGTGTATCGGGCATGTTTTCAGGATATACTTCCAGTCAAGCTTAAGCGGACAGGCTTCTGCATATTCCTCAAATCCCTTGATAGTGTATACGAGTTTACGATCTTCGTGAATACGACGATAGACTTTCCAGTGACGCACAAGACTGTCGTTGGGATGGAAGCGTACGTGTGCTCGATAATCTACACGCATAGAGCGAGGGCCGTAATGATTGAGGAGCCAACCTGGTAAGTATACATCATCCCCTATTACCCCCTGTGGGAGCAATGGAATTGATTGGGCGGTACGGGCACACCAAAGACGTCCGTGAAAGTATACTTTTAACTTTTTTTCGCGACCTTTAAGTATATGAATTGGGTCGGTGCTAGCATAGGGGTGAAATTTAGTGGTATCTGCGACAGTTATCTCTGCTTCCGGGGTACGTGAGCGAACCGACAGTAGATTGCTCATGAGGCGACGATAGGGATTCTTACTGCCAGATGGAAGAGGGGTTGGGTGGCCACCGATTACAATAAGATCTGAATGTAACTCAAGTTGTGTAAATAGCTGTGAAAAAGCGCTACTGTCCACTTTTCCGTCGGCATCAGTTTTAATCATTATACTATCAGGGTGGTATTTTTTGGCGTAACGAAATAGGCGATTCATTGCATTGACGTACCCGGCTGGCGACTCAATAACGTCTAGTGGTGCTCCAGTCCAACTTTTGACGAGCTTTTTTGTTTCATCGGTACAGCCATTGATGCAGACAATAATTTTTTCTAAGCTGTAGCCATTCGTTGCACGAGAAGCATGTACGACATGGTCAAGACAGTCGAGGATGGTTGACTCCTCGTTGTAAGCTGGTATGATGACAATATAATTAGTTTGTAACATGTCTGCCTAAAAACTTCTCTCAGAGTTGATAGTGTTCATTAAATGATATAATATATTAATAGTAATGTCAATGTTAGTAGAGAATTTTACTTAGTAAGTGTCCGTGTATGCTAAAGTCTCCACATAATAAAAGATTAGATTTGAGCCAAGAGGTTGGATTTTGTTTTTTGAAGCCAGATTACGTCGATTTGGCAGATGATTTTGAGGCCGACCTGAACGACGCTAGCCTTGAAGTGGTGCATCGACGATCGATCGTTCTGCCAATGCGAATTATTGACTATATTTATAGCGACTCTCGCGGTGAAGATTTTTATCCTACGATGAGGCATGAGCTTGCATCACGTGCGATAGAAGCTATGGTAGTAATGCGATCAGAGGAGGATGCTTCTGATGCGTTAGCAGCTCAGTATATCCTCGAATCGGTGAAGCGAGGCCTTAATGGGTATCCAAATTTACGCAAAAAATATCATCGTAGCGAACATAAGGTAAACGACAAGACATTTGCAGACTGGCAGGAGAAACGACTTAATGGTGACGAACTGGATCAGGTGACGATTCGACTTACGCAGCAAAACGTTTTTCATGCCTCAGATGGGCCACATGACGGCATCGGTACGCTCTTGCGACTTCGTGAGTTAAAGGACGAAAACATTCAGGGTTTTTTTCAAGGTCCGCTTGGTCCTCGTACCGAAGAGTTGGTTGGGCGACTTGATGAAATATTAACACGACACGCTGGAGAACGAGATATGTCCAAGATTATACGCGAATGGCGAGTAATTCATGAAATGCCGGAAGATGATATAGAATTGCCCATTCGCCAGGTGTATACATGGTTATTAACACAAGACAAACAGGTCGTCATTGTTAGTAAGGATGGCGAAAAGTGGCAATTACCGGGTGGTAAGCCGGATAATGGTGAAGATGCAACGCAAACTGCTATCCGAGAGGTGTTTGAGGAGACGAGCGTCGACATTAGTTCGTACTCGGATAGACTAAATTTTTTCGGTGAATATAAAATTGAAGATCATGAAACGGAAATCCATCCACCGCGATACCGACAGGTTCGAGCATGGTTGCAATTGCCGGTAGACGCAGACCAGCTTCGTTTGTCTACAGCAAAAGAGGCTGGCGGGCAACGTCCGGAAGATGCGGTACGCTTTGTGCGCACTGTTCCTACAAAAGATATTCTTCAGTATATTGACTGGCTAGAAAAAACCGATGAGTATAAGGCTTTGAAGCGCAATAAGATTATCGATCGTGCCGACCTGGCGTAATTCATGCTACAAATAGAAAGTTCGGCTTATCGGTGCTTGCAACCTGGCCAACAGCATGGACGGCGCACTCCTTCAATGAGTTCCGTGCGAGTTCGCTCTAGTCGACGGTTTCTTGTTTCAATCAGCTTGGCGGATTCGATCCAGCATATCCATTCATTGCGAGCAAGCGGGGTAATATCGTTCCAGGCTTCCAGGGCGGCCTTGTCGGATAGTATAGTTTTATATACATCTGTCGGTAATGCGTGTACCGTTCCGCTGGCAATTTTTTGTTGACTCATACTACTATAATACCGTGCTTAGATTGACATCAGCGAGTGAAGTTACATCCAGAGGTGATCAGGTGTCTTACATACCCGTTCGACTAGCGTGCCGACAGCTTTGTTACCTAAAACGCCTCCGCGAGCTGCTCTTTGAGTGAGGTAC
>JALRDA010000008.1 GCA_023257145.1 Candidatus Saccharimonadia bacterium
CAGAATTTTAATCTATCAAGTACCCAAACTCACTATTCTACGACTACGCTCACCGAGGATGACTTATTAGCGCTCGAGAAAATTGAACATTTGGCCGCCATTGCCCCACTCATGAACCTACGCACAAGCTTGCGTGCCGACGACACCGTGCTCGATGGCACCAACCATACTGTTATAGCTACCACCCCTGACCTCGCTGAAATCGGAGAAATCAGCTTACGCGATGGGCAGTTTATCGACTCGATCAGCGGCATTAATACAGCTGTTATTGGCACACAGCTCGCCGTCGATCTCTTTGGTACTGAACAAGCAATCGGCAAAAACTTCAGCATCCGTCAGAAGACTTTTACGGTCATCGGTGTACTCAAGCGTACCGACAATCCAGTCAACTACAATAACGTCGACTTCGACACTGCCGCAATCATCAGCCTTGATTCCGCCAAAGAATTCACGCAAAACATTGCACAGATCCAACAAATCAACTTACAAGCCGACTCACGAGAGCATCTGCCAGATGTCGTCAAAGAAGCGCAGGCCGTACTTGAAGATACACATCAAGGCGAAATTGACTTCACTATTCTTTCCAACCAAGAGATTGCCGAACCGACCAGTCAACTCTTTAAAGGTATTTCAACGGCAAGCGCAATTATTGCCGGCATATCACTCGTGGTCGGCGGTATCGGCATCATGAATATCATGCTCGTAAATGTCGCCGAACGGACACGTGAAATTGGCATTCGAAAAGCGGTTGGCGCGTCAAACAGTGACATTATATGGCAATTCCTGATTGAATCACTCGTGATCAGTATCGGCGGTGGACTCGCCGGATACGCCCTTGGCTATCTTGTCGCATTTGGATTTAGCACCCTACTACCGTTCTTCCCGGCATTTAGCTGGCCTATCGCCGCAACCGCACTCGTCATTTCAGTTGCAATTGGTATCGTGTTCGGTATTTACCCGGCAATTCGAGCCGCCCAGAAAGATCCCATCGAATCACTTCGGAACTACCAGTAAGAAAAAGCAGCTCCTAGAGCTGCTTTTTTAATTTCTCGATCAATTCGACTGGTGTCGGGTTGATACCATTGATCACCGCCACATAGATACTTATATAGTCTGCAAGGATACTCCCCCACAGTAATTGGTGAATGAGCGTATCGCCCGCCAGTGTTACAACGGTTGCTTTAGGGCGCTTACCACTTAAGAGACGATCGCTTACCTCGAAACGTTTTTGAATTTGGCTATGCTCTAGCGAGCTCACCAAGTCAAACACAGCAAACGGCTTCTCTACTGGATGTGACACCCAGCCCATAAATTCATTGTGATTAAACTCAGGATATTCATTCCAAAATGCTACATTTTTTGCATTTTCATTCCAGCTGATTTTCCACTTATAGGCAACCGGTGCTGTTAGTGCGCCGCCATAAATGACCGGAGTCTTCCCTGCCGCCAGTAGTGCAAGCTGCTTCGCGTAATTTTTATCGACAGTCACTTCGCGGTGCCATGCAGCTGTTTCATCACGTAACCAATCAACCGTTTCGGCGATTGCATGATACGGTCCAAAATCTATCACTTCAAAATGACCAAGCAGTGCCGTTAGTGCGCGGAGGTTATAAATCACCGCCATACGAGGCTGCAGGCCAGCTGGAAGCTGCACATAGGTCATGTCGCCTGCATGCGCTTGCTCAATCAGCTCGCCACCTGAAGCGAGTACCGCCACCTGAGCGCCCGCCTTTTTCGCCTGATGAAGACAGCTCACTGTCTCCTCGGTATTACCAGAATAGCTACTTGCAATCACCAGGGTCGAGGCGTCCACGTAGGCAGGCAGATCATATGTACGCACGACTTCGAACGGCACCGTCAAGCTATCTTTCAGCCATGTCTTTACCAGCAGTGCTGCGAGTGCCGACCCGCCCATGCCAGCAACAATGACACGTGTAATTGTTCGGGCATCATGCTCACCCTGCTCGATACGCGCATCATAACACGTTTGCGTGTACTGTTCGGCGGCAACCGCGAGCGCACCATGCGGATCGCGCTGATCGAGTACGTTTTGATCGTCTAACATCTAGTGGTCCCTCCCATAAAGAATCTTGCGGCATTTACTACTACTATGATACAGTATTTCATAAAGAAGCATAAGAATTATTTAGTAGAGGTGGGCATGAATATTCAAATCGATAATCAACAACCGATGAGCGACGACCAAGAGCTTGCAAAGGTACTCGCAGGGGTCACGAAGCAAGCAGATGACAATGGCGCGAAAAAGTCAGATGACATCGAAGATCTCGATCTTTCTACCCTGCAACTTCCAGGAGACGACAAATCAGCTGATTCTCCTAGCGTCAAAAACACCACAGACACAGAGTTAACTCTACCATCTGCACCAG
>JALRDA010000038.1 GCA_023257145.1 Candidatus Saccharimonadia bacterium
TGGAGGATCTGGGTAATATACCGTTTTTTCCGTATGACTCCATCGATAGTCATCACCGTGTACAAAACGGATATCTGGGTAGGTGTGCTGCAGCTTACGAAGCAGTGAGGTGGTCGAGTGCATAGTAGTAGCATCCATGAATCACTGCCTCTTCGGGGTGTTTAGCGCCAATGATAGGTGGTACGATAATTTCGTCGTGTAGGCGCGTATTGATGCTGTCGATCAAAAAGTCGCCGTAACGTTCAAAGTAGCTGCCCATACTGCCGCCAATAATGACAATATCAGGCTGCATGAAAGGCAGTAATACGAGCATACCCTGGGCCATACGTTCGGCGACATCCTTCCATATTGTCGGATCGGTAATATCGCGTGCATACTGGCCATATGTCTCATAAATAGCGCGACCTGACGCAAACGACTCCCATGGTGCGTACGTGCCGTTGTAGTTCAGTACTGCGTGCCCTGCTTCGCTGAGCCGAAAATGTGGATCGATATGACCGTTCGTGGTCACACCCGTGCCAATGCCAGTACTAAAAGTGATGTAGAGGCTGGTTTTTGGTTGCATGTCGAGCATGCGGGTTTCGCCAAGTCCTGCTAAATTAGCATCGTTTTCAAGGAATATGGCGGCCGTCGGGTAGATTTTTTGCACGGGACCAATGACGTCGACGTCGCGCCACGGTAAGTTTGAGCACCAGGCGACGCGGCCATCGGCAATAGTGCCAGGAAGTGCAATTGACAGCGCGTCAATCGGCTGACCTTGTGCGACATGGGCGATGCCTGCTAATAATTCGTCGAGATATGCCGTAAAATCTTTTGGGGTGGGGAATTTGTGTGATGACGCAATCGTACCATCGGTCCGAAAGGCTGCCAGTAACGTTTTTGTTCCCCCAGTATCTACAGCAACTAACATGCTGCTAGTGTAGCATGGCCAAAAGGGGTTGTCGACGATTGATAATTACTGTATAGTATTATGTAGCATAACTTTTGAGGTGAACAATCTATGAATACACGAGCAAATCAGGGTGGCTCAGCAATCGTCTACGGAATTATTAGCGTAGTTCTTGCTCTTGGCGTCGTGGGAGCTGTCTATGCGGTTCAAAAACGCGCAGCTGGCGAGCAGATCGGTCCAATGCAACTTGCATCAAATAGCGGTTCATCTGATTCGAATGACGCATCATCGGACAAGAATGAATCGAACGACAAGACAACTGAGGACGAAAAGAAGGCTGCTGAAGAAAAAGCCGCTAAAGAGCGTGAAGAGCAGCAGGCTGCTGAAGAGAAAAAAGCTGAAGAGCAGCGCCAAGCTGCTGCCGAAGAGGCACGTCAACAGGCCGCTGAACAGGATCGTCAGTCTGAGCAGCAAGATGATGACCAGCCACAGGCAGCTGCGCCTCAGCAAATGCCTAACACTGGCGGGCCATCTCAATTGCCGCAAACCGGTTCGGCTGACTATATCTTTGGTGTCGTCGCACTTACCGCACTTATCATCAGTATTTTCAAATTCGCCTTCTCTCATCACTACGTAACTGGTCGCCAGTAAACATTTTTGACTTCTCTCTGTAATTAGTGGTACAATAGTACTAATCTAGGAGCGTTGTACGCATATGCTCCAGAAATACAATTTAAGGAAGGAGTCTGAATAAGACTTATGGCTAAAGCCAATTTAACAATGGATGAACTGCTTGCACAGGCAAGTGATTCAACCAAACAACTCACTGCGGGAGAAACAATTACCGGAACGGTACTCTCAATCAAAAAACATGAAGTGTTGATCGATCTCGGTGCGCAAGGTGTCGGATACGTACCTCGCCGAGAAGTAGGATTTTCACGTTCACTTAACGAAGGTGACGAAGTAACGGCAAGTATTGTCGATACTGAACTCGATAACGGATACTCGCTTCTATCGCTTCGAAAAGCTGCGAAAGATCGCGGTTGGGATGAAGTAACGGCGAAGCTTGAATCAGAAGAAATTATTGAAATTTCTCCATATGATGCAAACCGTGGTGGACTACTTGTAGAGTACGAAGGTGTTCGTGGCTTCTTGCCAGTATCACAACTCTCTGCTGAGCACTATCCACGCGTTGGCTCAAGCGACAAGGATGAAATCCTACAGCGCTTGAACGGTCTCGTCGGTAAGCCGTTGAAGGTGCGCATTCTCGATGCAGATCGCAAAGCTAACAAGCTGATCTTCTCTGAAAAAGAAGCAACCAAAGATGGCCTTGCGGAACGTTTTGAGCAACTTAAGGTTGGCGACACAGTAAAGGGTGTAGTAACCGGCGTCGTAGATTTCGGTGTCTTTGTAAATGTTGAAGGTATCGAAGGCTTGGTGCATATCTCAGAAATCTCTTGGGAGCGCGTCAACAATCCAAACGATTACGTTAAGGTTGGTCAAGCGATCGATGCAAAGATCATTGCTATCGACAAAGATCGCCTCAATCTTTCTATCAAGCAACTTACTCAGGATCCATGGCTTGACGAAGTTGAGCAGTTTAC
>JALRDA010000068.1 GCA_023257145.1 Candidatus Saccharimonadia bacterium
CGGATCGCTAATAGGCGTAAATTTGTAATACAGTAAAATCTTTTGCATCGCTATATATTATACTATATAATTTTGTTTACTATGATTACTTCCAAGTAATCCTCTACGCGCAGACGTTCGGACGGCCGAACCAATGGCGAACATACTGACAAAAAAACTATAATAAATCGGAGTTCTATTTTGAATACAAATAAACAAACGTTGCTATTGTTCTGGCAGCAAATACGTAAATACAAACCAAGCTTTTTTGTAATGTTATTCGGAATTCCGATTGCGCTATTATTGTTTGACACACTACTTCCCTATTTCTTGTCACAAGCTGTCGGCACACTCACCACACGTGATACCGAATCACTGCAGCAATTCCTAGTACTAGCCGGCATAACCGCAGTTGCCGGTGTAGTCGTTAACTTAATCGCGTTCCAAGCCGCCATCAAACATGAAAGTAATGTTCGGCACGAACTAGTCAAAGACACGATCAGTCGTTTGCTTGCAAAAGATCATGATTTTTTTGCTAATCAAAAAGTTGGTGCATTAACCGGAAAGTTTATTGATTTCGTCAATGCGCACGTTGCCCTGCAAGACTTATTCATCTTGCGCACGCTCTCGTTTATCATCGCCACCGGAAGTGGTATCGCAATTCTCTTTTTCAGTTCACCTATTATTGGTGCGATCGTCCTGGGTCTGATCGTTGCGCTGCTGATCCAGATTCGCCTGTCCGTCAAACTGCGACGGCCTCTACGCCTCGCCCGCAAGGAACTCATAGGCGAGCTTAATGGCGCAACCGCAGATACAATCAGCAACAACTTAACAGTCAAAACTTTTGCCCGAGAAGACCTAGAAGTCAGCGGCATCACGGGGCTTAGCAATCGCTATAAACAAGCCTATGTCAAAGATTTTAGATGGATGTCAGTCGAAGGCTCGCTGCGCCTCGGCGTCATGGCGGTCATGCAAATTATTGCTATCTCAACTCTGGCAACACTACTCTTTAATAAAGAGATTGAACTAGGCATAGCCATCTTTGCTATTGCTTATCTGCAGCGCATTGCTGGTCAACTTTTCTCACTGGGAGATATCGTCAACGGCTACGACAGAGTCTTCCTACAGGCCGCGCCCATGACTGAGATATTAATGCAGGATATATCAGTCAAAGATACTGCGAAAGCCAAAAGACTAAACGTGAAACGTGCAAAGATTGAACTACACAACGTTTCGTACGCCTACGATGATGCAAAACAAACTAACGTTATCGACTCGATTAACCTATCAATCCCTGCTGGCCAAAAAATTGGACTAATTGGTCAGTCGGGCGCTGGCAAAACTACAATAACAAAACTACTACTCCGCTTCGCCGACATCAACGCAGGAACAATTGCAATCGACAATCAAGATATCGCTACAGTCACACAGACGAGCCTTCGTGACCAGATTGCATACGTCCCGCAGGAGCCGCTACTATTCCACCGCACGCTGCGTGAGAATATAGCCTATGGCAAACCAGACGCTACTGATCAGCAAATTAGAGCTGCTGCCAAAAAAGCGCACGCACTCGATTTCATAAACAAAATGCCAAACGGTTTTGATACGATCGTTGGCGAACGCGGCATCAAATTATCTGGTGGACAGCGACAACGTATTGCTATCGCGCGCGCAATTTTAAAAGACGCACCGATTTTAATTCTCGATGAGGCAACATCAGCACTCGATAGTGAAAGTGAAAAATTAATCCAAGATGCCCTAGAAAAATTAATGAAAAATCGAACTTCAATTGTCATTGCACACCGATTGTCGACCATCGCAAAACTCGATCGAATTATTGTACTCGACAAAGGTGCAATCGTCGAAGACGGCACGCACCAACAATTGTTAAAAAATAGTGGCATCTACGCGAAACTATGGTCGCATCAAAGCGGCGGCTTTATCGAAGAATAATAGCAGGACTACTTAATCCGCTCCACGATAAGCTTCATTTCACCGTTCCGCTTATCTACGGCATTCTGCGTCGCTTCAGCAAAGATACGGATTCCAATCGTCTCATCATGATATACCTCTGTGCGGCCATAATTGTCTTTCGTTGGATTAAAGTCCTCAAATGGAATGAATGAAGTTGTATGAATATCATACATATCAGTCGCGGAATTATTCGCCTCGTCAACTTCAGCGGCAATGATCCTTAATTCTGAGTTAGCATTATCATACCGCGCGTTAAGACCCAAAAAAAGACGTTTAATATCTCGTCCACCATCAACCTGGCGAATTGGATGCGCATCAGGCAAGTCGATTCGTATACCTCGTAACGCCCCATTATCAGTACTTATCAAGTATGACGCATCATTGTTGGCATCTATTTTCTCGATGCGTGCGGCACTAGGATTAAGTTGATTGATCTGTGCGAAATTATAC
>JALRDA010000069.1 GCA_023257145.1 Candidatus Saccharimonadia bacterium
TGATGCAATTCATCGTCTGCGTCAACGGACTATATCGATCGGGTCGCAGCTGCCGATGGTGGGCTATACACTTGACCAAGAGATTGAGGTTGAGCCATTGCGATCTATTCTTCGCCAACCTGCGACGGACAACGTGATAGATCGCACGCTGCGTCTTATCAAGTGAGAAGCCGTGTGATATCATAAAACAGTAACAAAACTAAATATCAAGAGAGCGACGAGGGAACGGCCTTATGACTCGCCAGCAACCTACGCATTATGCGCAAGGTGCTAATTCCGCCTGATAGTCATCAGGAAAGATATGCGAATCTTCTTTTTATTGATTCAACTCCTTTCTTTGTGTCATGTCGGGACAGATAGAAAGGAGTTTTTTCATGTCTGTACAATCTAATTATCGAACCGCCGAGAGCGTTTCGCCAAAGCATCCGGACAAGATTGCCGATCAAATATCTGATGCAATTTTGGATGCACATCTGCGAGAGGACCCGTTGGCGCGCGTTGCAGTTGATGTCGCTGGAGGGCATGGCAAGGTGTTTGTTACTGGCGAAGTGACCTCGAGGGCGATTGGCGTCGATGTTGCGGCAATCGTAAAGCGGCTCGCGGGTGACGTCGAGTTGATCGAGCATATCGCCGCACAAAGCCCTGAGATTGCTGCCGGTGTTGATACGGGTGGGGCAGGCGATCAGGGGATTATGATTGGCTATGCGACTAGTGAGACAGCGGAGTTTTTGCCACTCGAAGTTGTCTTGGCTCGTCGGTTAAATCAGTTCCTGTTTGCTCGGTGGCCATATGACGGTAAAACGCAGGTGACACTCGATGGAGATGAAATTATTCATGTCGTCGCTAGTTTTCAACACGCACCGCAGCCTGCTTTAATTGAACAGATTCATAATTGGCTGCGTAGTGATGAGCTAGTCCGTGTCGGTCAGATCACCCCAACGATTCATGCTAATCCAGCTGGCGATTGGGAGATTGGCGGCTTTGATGCTGACGCAGGACTGACCGGTCGTAAATTGGCGGTCGATAATTATGGGCCACGTATACCCGTTGGTGGTGGGGCATTTAGCGGCAAGGATCCAAGCAAGGTTGATCGCAGCGCGGCATATATGGCTCGAAAAATTGCCATAGATTATTTGAACGCTCGCCAGGCGAAAGAGGTTTTTGTTCGGCTAGCCTACGCGATTGGCGTGGCTGAACCAATGGAAGTCACGGTTATAGTTGACGGAATAGCCGAGCAGGGTGTAGGCTATGACGTAACACCAAACGGGATAATTGACAGCCTCGACCTACGGCGCCCGATATACGAACAGACTGCTCGTTATGGACACTTCGGTCAGGGATTTGACTGGGAGAAATAGTGCAATGGAAAAAGATATCGTGCAAGTAGGTGATTTTTTAGTTTCTGATAAAGAGATTATTCCGCGTCCTGAACAACTCCGTAAGCTGGCGATTGTAGCCATGTCAACTGCACGCGATGCGGAATCGTTTCGTGTGCCATTTTCTAAGAAAAGAGTCGAACCTGTGTACTATTGGGTGGATGCGAAGATGTCGAATAATAACAGTGATATGTCAGAGGAATTTTTACGCGTTTCCGGTATGTACGCTCGTCGAGCCGTCAGTATTAGTGCAGATCCAGAAAGCGGTTTTGAATATGTCGAAGCTTATGACAATAGGTGGGGAATGCGGTACCGGGAGCTTAGCCAGATTGCAGACGAACAAGGTCGGTGGACTAGTGGAATGCTGAGTGAATTTAGCTTTGAGTGGGATTCGTATTCAGTTCTCAAATCTCAAGGAGCTGTTTATGAAGTTCCATCAGTCGAGGCTGGAGATATTGACGTAGCGAAGCAATACGTCGATGCCTTAATGGCGAATGGGGATATCGCCGAAGCGTTTGCATATAATGATATCATTCCGACAGCAGAGACCGCGCGTGGGTGTCATTTTGTTACACGACGCGAATGCGGTAGGTTGCTTCGTGAGTTGCGACAGCGTCGTGTTCGTTCAATTGATGAAGTTATTGCGGCGTAGCTATTGACTTATCAGTAAGCAAGTGTATAATATCAAATATTAATGAGTAACCCTGTTGGTGAATCACTTCCGGAGCCTGACCCTGAACCCTCTCCTTATCAATGCGCACTGTTTGATAAGCATGATCAATTGAGAATATCTCCGCCATATCCTCAATTTAAAAACGAATCGCAGGAATTTGAGGTTCTTATGGTGGACGATTTCGAGAAGATTGAGATCGAGGCGTCTATTTACGGCGACCTAGTTGAACGATACAAATGGCTTGATAGCGACAGGCAGTTTATGCTGGCTGGCGAAATTGAAAACTCGATGAGCGAGGTCGCAAAGCTACTAGTACGTGAAGATCCTAGCTTGATTATCGCCCGCGATTCAGTTGCACTTATTAATAATGTGCCCGTTATTTTTGAGCCGTCAAATCATGGCTTGCTGGTCGGGAGGTGGGATGACGACCAGACGAAAGACAAGTTGACTATCCAATCAGATTTTATCGAAAATCGCACGCAGCAACGCATGTTACTTGGCGGATTAGCGGCGCTCGTGACGTATCTTGAACAACAATAACCATCTTCTTATTCTGTCAAATTTAGGGTACTATAGAGGGAATTGTTAACAAAAAACGAAAGTTAGAATATGGAAGCTGAAACAGAAACGCGCGATACCACGGATATTTTCCTGTGGGCAAATAATACAGACGGAATTAAAAAAGAGCTTGATGTTGAATTCTTTTTGTTCAACAAAAACTTCACCCCGTACAGCACTAATTTCATGAGTGATTTGAATGCACAGATTAAGCCACTGTTCCTATACGACATGATTAATTTCGTGAATCTTGGCGCAGGTACGGGTTTGTCTGTTCGTGATTTCGAAATGTCAGAAACAGAAGAGAATACATTACTACGCACTGACCTAGAAAAAGTTGGCCGTGCAGAAACGCTTATTCATTTGATTGAAAAAGAGCGTCATGACATCGTAGAGTTTAGCCAGGAAGAGCATGAATTCAAGCGTGTGAAAGGCATCGTTGCTCGTTTTACGCACAAAGACGATCCTAAGAAGGCATTTTATGCGGTCAAGCAAATTAGCCAGGGCGGGGTTTTAAACGGCGCCACATCATGGGAATTCCGTGATGGTAAGTTTGGTGCGTTTCAAGCAGACGTTGGTCTTAAAATGCCAACTGACAATCAAGTTCTTATTATCGACAAAGATATCTTTGTCTTTAATCAGAGCAAATTCGAGCGACTATTTAATTACGACTACAAAAAACAGCTTTTGGCTGACCAAAAAGTCGAAGAAATTTTAAAGCATTTCAAATTGAGCTTCCCGGATGGGATGGACTTGCAAAGCTTGGTCCGTGAACGTAAAAAGATTGTCAATAAACTGCAAAAGATGGAAATTGGTGACGTCACGCAGGAGCAGGCGCTTGAATATGCAGACAGTATGCAGCTTGAGCTGATGTCTGACGATGCCGGCGCTATTATCATTATGGACGGTAATGATTTGGATACATTCGTAAATCTTATCAATGAAGATTATATTACGAGTGAAATCACCGGTAAGCGCTTCGAAATTAAAAGTAAAAAGCTGCTTGGTGAACCGGACGGTGAACCACCGCGCGGATAGTTCAAGTTTTCGTCACGTATCAGTACTAGCCAGTTAGATTAGTAACTCGTCAATAAAGTGCCAACGCTTTTATGACGAGTTCTATTTATTTCTCACGGAGGCTATCTATGGCTGCACGTAGTCGATCTGACAGATCAAACGTCCGTTGCCGTCTGACCACGAGTAGAACATTGGTGCCGGGCATTCGCTAGCAGAATTGCCATTAAAAATAGTTGTTATTGTATATGATCCATCGTAGGTCGTGATGTATGGCCCGACGGTGCCGTTGACTGGTTTTTTGGGCCCGCTAGGCAGCGTGCCAGCTTTTTTCAGCTCATTCATCAAAGCTACGGCGTCAGTTTCATGGTAGGTTGTTGACCAATAGGCCGCATAATCTCGGCATTCACCACCAGCGACGCCATCGCCATCAGGGAAGCCTGTGCCAAGACAATACGAGTTGCCGTTCGCTCCTGGCGGTAACTTGCTTTCTTCGATGATGTACGTCTGAATGAGTTTATGCCACGCCATGACCTCTTGGAATCGAGCAGTGTTTACGGCTCGGTTTTGGACACCCCTATAGGCGACTATG
>JALRDA010000059.1 GCA_023257145.1 Candidatus Saccharimonadia bacterium
TACTAAAAGCGAAATAAAAAATTATATAGCACTCAGCCAAGAGGTGCGCGAACAGGATGTCGCAATTGCTAAAATAGAAGCGAAAGAAGCACCATTTGATGTTTCAAATCAATATTCATTCCTTGGCTCAATGGCACGAAGCGTTGATCTAGCGTCCTTTACAAACACAAGCGTATCAAAGAGCGCAAGCCTCTTAAGCTCTCTTATCCCTCGCTCACTAGCAACCCTAACCAGTACGACGCATGCCGGAACATACATGCCTGTTGCGGAAAATAAAGTTAATCAATATGGAACTACTGACTGCCAAGCACTAAAATCTATCGGAATCGATGGTGATGCATACTGTATGCCTGCTTATACTAAAGATGCGTCAGAGCTAAACGCCGATATCGATGCAAACCTCGATTACATGTACAATAACAACTATATCAACGGTGACACGGGTGAGCCGCGCACAGATACGCCAGAAGGTAAGGAATTTCAAAAGTATCTTGATAACTGCGTGTTCCGCGTTGATGCTATGGGCGAAACAAGTAAATCAATTACTGACGGCGACTTAGGGGATTACGAGTGGTATATCGGTAGGAACTGCAATATTGACACAGTAACTTTTAAAAATTCAACGATGGCAACAGAAAACAATGTAAAAAACTTCCGTATCTACGCTATGGACGAACCAATTAATGCCGAATTTAATGAAGAAGAGACCGTCCTAAAATCATCGACAGCACCTGCGACAACTTCACCATCAAATGGCGCGGGATCGGGTGAAAATAGCGGTAGCATCAACCCTAATGGATGGGCATTCCCAACCACACCTGGCGCACCATTGACACAAGGGTATCACGACGGACACCCCGCACTTGATATCGGATCTGATCCAAACCAAGCAAGCGTCCCAATCTATGCGATACGCGATGGTACGATCCTGAGTGTCGGTAATATGCCGCCACCATACCAAGTAGCCTGCGCTTCGCCAACCGGTACAATCCAACAAGCGGTTACTATTGAGCATGTTGTTGACGGACAGAAGTACATCTCAGCCTACCATCACGTTGAATCGGGACAATTCCCATTCAAGGTAGGCGATACCGTCAAGGCGGGGGACCGCATTGCCACTATGGGTAATACGGGCTGTTCATTTGGACGTCACTTACACATCGAGCTATGGAAGGGGCCAATCTACGGCAGTCCGTCGGTCGATCTAGGCGCGTTATTATATGGACCATAAAGATAGGAAAATACTATGCAGTTAAATAAATCATCCATCATTATCATCCTGGTCATCATGACTGTCATTACCACTGCCGCTGCCTTCTTCTTGCGCCCACAAGGTAAGATTGAATTTGCACTTGCTCCAGAAGAAGCTAGTCTAACAATCAATGGCAGTACACAACCAATCAAAAACAAACAGACTATCGCACTTTCACCTGGTACATATACCTTAACTGTAAAACGTGACCAATTTTCGACTGAATCTATTGAAGTAGCTGTCAAAAAAAATGAAACACTGCGCACGGTCATCGCACTCGATCCACAGACTGATGAAGCACGAAAAATAATCGCCGATAACAGTGAATCGGTCAAAATCACCGATGAATACAAAGAGAATATTCGTAGTCGCTTATTTAATTCCTTGCCACTCTCTGGAGTGAACTATAGC
>JALRDA010000108.1 GCA_023257145.1 Candidatus Saccharimonadia bacterium
GCCACTGCTATTTTTTGTCGGCTTCATGCTTAGCGAACCATTAACGCTACCGCAACGACATTGGCAACAATACGTTATTGCGGCTCTTGTTGCGGTACTATTTGCCGTGCCGCTCCACATAGGAATCGTTGCCGGATCACCAGCTCTGGCACTAGTCGTTGGCAACCTAGTTGCGTACATCTTTTCACGACGCCAGCGTATCGCTCTTCGCCTCACTAAAAGCAGGCCACTGACTCATGATACCGATGAGTATACGTTCACGTCGGCCGCACCGCTCAAATTTTCAGCTGGGCAGTACATGGAGATTACCATTCCCCACGCAAAAAAAGATGGCCGCGGCATCCGTAGATCATTCAGTATCATAGGACGCTCTGGTGAGAAATCTGTGAAATTTGGCATTAAGATGTACGATCGACCTAGCAGTTTCAAGGCGGCACTTGCGAAATTAGAGAAGGGTGCAGGTATCACCAGTACTGGCATCAACGGCGATTTCGTTTTGCCGAAGGACGCCGATATACCGCTACTTTTCGTTGCTGGCGGCATAGGGATTACGCCGTTCATTAGTCATTTGCTCGATCTGCAACATAATCATGAGGTTCGCACGATAACATTGCTTTATTTCACGACAAGTCCGGCCGACATTGCATATGCAGAAGAACTGGCCGAGTCGAATATCGATATCGTTATCGTCACACCTAGCGACAAACAGCTACACCATACATCGTGGCGACACCACAACAACTCGCGCATTACACGAGAAGAATTAGCCAAGCTGCTACCTGATGTCTTTGAAAGACACGCATACATATCGGGTCCACCGTCGATGGTACATGGACTCAAGGCACTCCTAAAAGAATCCGGTGTGAAGCATATCAAAACAGATTACTTTACCGGCTATTAACAGCGGTAATGACCAGCTCAGTTTGCATATTTGTTAGTCGAAGACTATACTTTGTAACATAACCATGTATACACATTCATGAAAGGTATTTGGATGAGTAAGCTTATACACGTACTACAGCTAAACGCTACGACTATCGGCATAGCCTTAGTCGTTGTGATAAGTGGGTGTGGTCTATCGCAGTCCGCACAAGCCAAGGAGGATGAATCAACATCTAACACCCAGTCTAGCCAAGACCAAAGCAGTAAACGAGAAGAGCTGCAAGATAAGCTTCGCCAGCAGCGCGAAGCATTAGATGCAAAAAAGCAAGAAATGAAATCTGCTAAAGAAGCGGCAGAAAAACAAATAAAGGCCAAGCACGAAGCTCAGCAAGAAAAACTTAGCGCGTCAAAACTTGAGATTTGCAAAAATCGCGAATCTAACATTACCGCTCGCATCGCGCGCATTGATGATCGTATCGTCAATCAGCTTACTTTGTTCACTACCATCTCAGATCGCGCCCAGACATTCTATACCGACAAGGGAATCACTATTGAAGATTACGATCAACTTGTTGCAACAGTGAACGAACGAAAACTAACGGCCGAAACTGCGGTTGCAACGATGAATAGCTTGAAGGATACATTTAACTGCGAAGGTGATGACCCCAAGGCGAAAATTGAGGAAGTTAAAGTAGGGCTGCAGTCAGCAGTCACAGCGCTCAAAGACTATCGAATAGCTATTAAGGATATGATTACCGCCATAAAGTCAGCCAACTCAGTTTCAAGTAGCTCAACAGGCGAGACAGAGTAATGAAACAAGCAAAACAACAAGCTAGGTTGTCAAAGCTAACTATTGTCATTCTTAGCATTGCCGTCATCATCGCAGCATACATTGGGTATGTACTATACACACAGTACAAAGACGCAAACAAAGAAGCGGTAAGTACAAGCACCGAATCGATAAAGCCCGCTCCAGATATTACGAAGCCTGAAGATCTCGACCAGGCCGTTAATACGATCGATGATGTCCAGATCGAATCGCCAAATATGGACGACATGACCGAGATCGAAAAAGAACTTTCCGCATTCTAGTTTATTTTGACAACTTGGATATGCACGATCGTCATTCGCTTAGATGACGATCGTTTCCTTATTCGCTTTCTTTGAAGCAATAATTGACGCCACGATAATACAAACGCCAACACCACCAGCAATCGCCTCAGGTATGCTAAAGAATAAGCTGAGAATCAACACCATCGCTAAAATACCTATCGTATAATGCGCACCATGCTCGATATAAGGATACGCGTGAAGTACCTTGTGGCGAACCATGTAAAGCGTCATCGAACGTACCCAGACCGCGCCAACACCTAGGCCGACCGCAATCAAAATGACGTTCTGCGTGACCGCAAATGCGCCAATCACGCCGTCAAGACTAAAGCTTGCATCAAGCACTTCTAGGTAAAGGAATGCGCTAAATCCGGCCATCCCCGTCTTAAGCAATTTCTTGCCGGCTAGCTTCTCTGACTTTGCATGCTGCTTCGTAAAGAATGCAGAAAGTCCGCTGACCGCAAGATAAGTAACGATACCAATAATACCGGCGACTAACGTATCCTTAGGGTGCTGATTGAATGGCAGCGACGAGACAATAGCTAGGATGCCCGCGCAGACAGTCATCGGTAACCACCAATGACCAATCTTTTGCATAGGACGTTCGATAAACGAGAGCCAGTGGACATGCCGCTCTTTGTCAAAGAGGAAGTGAAGGGCAAGCATCAACAGGAACATCGCACCAAACGAGGCGATACTGGTATGCGCACCGTGAATAGCCTTGGCGTAGGCGTCCGGATTATTTAACGCCAGATTTAGCACTTCACCCCACGGCAGACCCGCACTAAACATCACGACGACGATCGGAAAAACAATTCGCATGCCAAATACGGCAATTAAAATACCAATTGTCATAAAGATGTGTTGCCAAAACGCGCTCATTGTATTGAGAACCTTTGCGTTAACGATGGCATTATCAAAACTAAATGTTACCTCAATCACCATCAAAGCGAGGGTGACCAGAGCAGCTTGCCAGCCTAGGTAAACGTAGACAAACACGAGGGCAAGGATACTGATAATAATTGAACCGCCAAATGAGCGGAATAGGTGCAGTGTATTAGAAGAAAGTTGTGACATCAAATCTATTATAACGGCTGTGTTTACTTTTTGATCAATTTTCTTCAGATATGCCGGTGTATATCTGTGCACATATTTGCTATACTGTCATATATGAAATCGTTAAGTCTTACCCAACCACACATCATCATCATGGTTGGCGTACCTGGTGCGGGAAAATCTTTTTTTGCTGAGAAATTTGCCGAGACATTCAATGCGCCTTACCTTAGTCTTGAAAAAATTATCCCATTCACCACGACCGATCAAGACGCCTCCAAGCTAATGCAGCATCAATTCACCGAGCTGCTAAAAACACACAAAACGTTTATTGTCGAAGGCGATACTGACGTACGTACAGACCGTGACAGACTTGCACGGCAAGCAAAGCACGCTGGATATGAAACACTGATCGTATGGGTACAAACCGATCCTGTCACCGCAAAGACACGCAGCGTTCGCGCCGCTAAAGGTAAGATTAACCGAACACTCACTTCGGATGAGTACGATCGAATCGTCAAGCGACTCACGCTACCGAACGTTACTGAACACCCGACAGTTATCAGCGGAAAACACACCTATGCAACTCAGGCGAAGATTGTTCTAAAAAAACTTTCATCTACAACTACGCGTCCTGAAATCTCTACACACGACCGAGCTCCCGTTCGCACCGAAGAACGTGCACGTCGAAATAACATAATCATCCGGTAATGTAACATGCCAACAATAGTCGACGAGGAGTTTGGGGAGATTACACTCAGGCGCAGTGCACGTGCGTCGTACGTCCGTATTCGCGTCGCACCTGACGGCAGGCTACGAGCGTCGCTCCCGCTATATGCACCTATATTTCTCGTCAAGCGACTACTAAAGTCCTCGCGAACCGAGCTACGTGCCATGTTAGCCGAGCAGCATAGTGATATGATATTCGAACACGGCATGACTATAGGCAAGAGCCACTCTCTTATTGTCCGTCCGACAACAGTCAAAGCCACGACGGCGACGCGTCATGGGCAACAAATTATAGTGTCCTTATCAGATCAAGCACAGCTAAACGATCCGGATACTGTCAGAATTGTTCGCGACACGGTCATTGATGCACTCCGAATAGAAGCGAAAAGCTACCTGCCTAAGCGCTTGGCGTTTCTTGCAGAAAAATTCGGCTATACCTACGAAAGAGTACGCTTCTCACACGCGAGTGGCCGATGGGGAAGCTGTAGCAGCAGCGGAACAATCAGCCTGAACATCGCTTTGATGAAGCTACCATTCGAATTGATTGACTATGTGCTCATTCATGAACTAAGTCACACAGTACAAATGAATCACTCCGACTCGTTCTGGAGCCAAGTCGAAAAGGGTGACCCAAAATATCGAACACACCGGCGCGCATTAAAGAACGAAAATCCATCTATTTAAAATGCTTACGGTGCAGTATAATTAAGCCTAATATGTACCAAGGTGGGGAACTATGAACAATACGTCGATGCAATCTATTCGTTTTGCAAGCATGCTCTTGCCGGTCGTTCTCGTGCTTTGTGTACTGTTTGGCTTCGTCGATCTTCAGGGGTGGAACGAGATTATTTTCATTCTACTGAGCATCGTATGGGTTATTGTCACGGCAATTAGCCATGCTCATGCGACATCACAGAAAGCCGACAATGCCGAATTAGCGCGTAGCAAGGCGCAGGAAACCCTAGAGCGCGATCGTATTTTGACGATCGTTAACAACCTCGCAGATGCAATTCTAAGTACCGATGAAAATGGCATTATTCGCATCTACAATGCAGCGAGTCTCAACCTGTTAGACACCAACACCGGCTTGAACGGTAAAAACATTAACGAAGTTCTCAATCTTGTTGATGGTGATGACAATCCAGTAGACCTACTAGCGCAAATGCGACAGTCTCATAGCGTTATTGTTCGCGACGATACGACGCTGACAGTTGCCGACGAGACAATTCGCCTAGAAGTTACGTACTCGCCAATTCGCAGTAGCTACAGCGTCTCCAAGCAAGCCGACAGTCAAGACGGCTACATCTTGATCCTACGCGACATTACCAAAGCAAAGAGCCTCGAGGAGGAACGAGACGAGTTTATCAGTGTCGTCAGCCACGAACTACGAACTCCAATTACTATCGCAGAGGGGACGATCAGTAACGTACAGGTGATGATGAGTCGTCCAGACATTGCAAAAAATATCCTTCAAAAAGGCATCGACACAGCCCACGAGCAAGTTATTTTCCTTGCGAAGATGGTGAACGACCTTAGTACGCTTTCTCGTGCAGAGCGTGGCGTTGCAGACGCCGAGGAAGAAATTGACGTCAAGGCACTAGTGAATGACCTATTCACTGAATATATGCCCGAAGCCAAAAAGAAAGACCTTCATTTTAATTTAGACGCCGGTACACACCTTGGCACAGTCATGGCTAGCCGACTCTATCTGCACGAACTCTTACAAAACTTCATCACTAATTCAATTAAGTACACTAAAGAGGGTAGTATTACTTTGCGCGCGCATCGAACCGACGAAGGTATTACATTTGAGGTCAAGGACACTGGCATCGGTATCAGCAAGGCCGACCAAGCTAAAGTATTCAAAAAATTCTATCGATCTGAAGACTATCGTACACGCGAAACCGGTGGAACTGGCCTTGGACTGTACGTCGCAGTGAAGCTTGCCAAGAAACTAGGCACCACTATAGAACTTGCAAGCCGCCTGAATCACGGCTCGACCTTCAGTTTTAGCCTCCATGACAAAACTAAATAGTCGTTTGATCGTTAGCATTTGAATGAAGTGATGCCTGCTGCGCCATCTTTGGCGATTTAACCGGGCGACCCTTCCATGTAACTGTTCCGCGAGCATATCCGTAGACACTCTCGACAAACACACAGAGTTCTTGAAAAATAACAACCGGCCACACAAGAGGACCTAACCACCAATTACGACCCCAAATCACGTATGTGTAACGACCATACAGAGCAGCAAATAACAGGAGGTACAGCAAACTGAGGCTATGCAACCGCGACCATTCGACAAATAGCCCGCTTATCAGCACGACAGATGGTACGTTCAGCAGCATTAAAACAATCAATGATCCTAGCGCAGCCACCCATGCCCCGCCAACCATCGGATACAGTAAGCGTCGGCTTGTCTCACGCTGCGATTGCCATTTCTTCTCGTAGCTGATGCCAAGTTGCTGATTATCAACTAGGCAGCGATATGCTTTTATGCCAATCAAAGACGCCAGACGCGCCTCAGGCTCGACTTCCGCCTTGTGGGACACAAAGCCACCAATCGTTGACAGCAGCGTACGTCGTCGAATCATCCACAGTGAACTCGCAGCTGCGGGTGCTGATGGACGAGACAGCAACAACTGCCAGAAATATCGCAAATAACCAAACAGGACGTTTGATCGCCACGTGTCATTTCGGCTAGGAATCACTGATGTCATCTCTAGATTCTCGGTCATCATATAGGACACAAGCTGACTTATCGTATCAGGTTTAATGTGCGTATCGACACCTAGGAAGATGATGTACGTGCCACTCGCTTCCCGTGCTAGCGTCTCAAGTGCGTAGTTACGCCCCAGCCAGCCGGTCGGTAATGGATTGCCCGGAATAAATCGCACACCGGCGTGTGCGAACGAATTAATCAAAATTGACGTATCATCCGACGATTCATCATCAAACACAACTACTTCCATCTTCGGATAGTCACTTGCAAGCACCCGTTCAAGACACTGCGTCATTGCGTGCGTCTCGTTTCGCGCTGGCACACACACACTCACGCTTGGTGCATTATTAATCACAGGATATCGTTTGTTTATTTGAAACTGACGGATCGATCGCTCTAACCGAAATGTAAAAGTTAACAACAGGGCACCGAGTACGATTGTCAAAGCTATATATATAAGTATAATCACGATACATTAATCCTATCACGCTTGACGACGTAGGGGTAGCAAGTTATAGTGGTACTTGACAGTCTGCCAACGAGCAGACTATTTAATTTGGGAGAGTTACCACTTTGGCAACAAAGGCGAAAAAACCAGCAGTAAAGAAGGCGACGAGTCAGACAAAAGTGACCCGTATTACTGCGAGTGACACAGACAAAGCTGTCACCACTAAAGCTAAAGCATCTGCCCAGGCTAGCAAGCCAGAAGCAGCAAAACAAAAAAAGCAGTCGAACAATCCACATTTCATCAAAGGGATGGCGTCACCATTCGTCGCACTTGGCGGCTACTTCAAGGGTGCGTGGTATGAACTAAAACAAGTGACATGGCCTAATCGCAAAGCAACATGGAGCCTCACGCTAGCACTGCTCGCATTTACGCTATTCTTTGTTGTGATGATTTTGCTACTTGACGCATTATTTAAATATTTGTTCGAATTAATTCTAGGATAATAAGGGAGATTTATGTCAACAAACCGATACGATAGTACACGCCAATGGTATGCAATCCACACATACAGCGGCTATGAAGAAAAAGTTGCCGATAGCATCCGACAGCGAATCAATGCAGTCGACATGGCTGACAAAATTTTCGACGTAATGGTTCCAAAGGAAAAGCAAATCGAAATCAAGAACGGCAAACGAAAAGTCGTTGAAAAGAAAATTTTCCAAGGCTACGCCCTAGTTGAGATGAAACTAACTGACGAGACTTGGTATATCGTTCGCAACACACCAGGAGTCACCGGGTTTGTTGGTACAGACACGACACCAACACCAGTCTTCGACAGCGAAATCGCAAAGATAAAGAAGCGCATGGGCGTTGAAGATCCAAAGCACCAGATCGACTTCAAAGAAGGCGAAGTGGTCAGTATCACCGACGGACCGTTCAAAGGCTTTGACGGCGCTATTTCTGAAATCGACACCCAAAAGGGCAAGATCAAGGTTATGGTCAGCATGTTCGGCCGCGACACTCCTGTCGAACTGGACGCACTACAGGTTACTAAAGTTTAGTTACTAATTCAGCACCTCCTCCGGGAGGTGTTTTTTTGAGATAAAATAGGGGACATTAAATGTTTGAACAAACCACCGACCACACCCGAATGCGTCAAGACTTGCCACAGCAATCACCAAGCATACATCAAACACCGTTCTACGTCCTTCCAACACTAGAAAACAATAAGTTAATCACTCTTCCTGGCGGCAGACTGATTAGCGGCTTGCGCAATGCTGTGACATCGCACGAGCGCAACGCCATACACATCGCCAAGGCCCATAATCTTACCGTCAAAGGACGAGGCATCCTAACACTGCAAAAAGACGAAATGTCCAATGGCTACGGGTTTGTTGTCGAGCCTGCCTGGCGAACGTCAGTTCCGGAATACGCCGATTTTAGTGGCGGGACAGTCGCAAATGATCACCCCTACGACCTAGAGCTTCATGTTCACCAGGAGCTACTTGAACGAATTACAGATAATCCAGATCTAACCAATGAAATCGCTTTCATCAAAGCCTTTGGCAATTTCGTACTAACCCATAGCAAGTAGCACCTTGCCATATCTGGCGTTTTACGCTACAATACTACAGTTACGCACTAAATATCGCTTCAATAATATTTAGTACAAGAAGGAAAAAATTATGGCTAAAAAAGTTATCGGTAATCTAAAATTACGTATTCCTGCC
>JALRDA010000111.1 GCA_023257145.1 Candidatus Saccharimonadia bacterium
TTGATTTAGTGTACGGTGGCGGCCCGATGCGCGCCTCTGATCGATTGAAAATGATTAAACTATACGCCGAGAAGGTCATCCCGCGCGTGAAAGAATTACTAGCAGAAGATAACTAATATGCCGATAAAGACAATAGGCATATTCGGTGCCGGAAAACTAGGGATAGTCATAGCACAGTTAGCGTTAAAAGCAGGGTATCGCGTCGCGATTGCAGGCTCTGGCGATCCACAAAAAATCGCACTGACCACTAAAATCCTCGCCCCGGGCGCAGAGGCATTTGATGCTGTCACAGCTATACAGGCAAGTGATATTATCATTCTCGCGTTGCCACTCAGCAAATATCGCTCGCTGCCAAAGGATGCACTAAAAGGTAAACTGGTCATTGACGCAATGAACTACTGGTGGGAGGTGGATGGTGAAAAATCAGCCATTATAAACGACGGGTTCTCCTCGAGCGAAACAGTGCAAGCTTTCCTGTCAGAATCCCGCGTCGTCAAAGGATTTAGTCACATGGGCTATCATGATCTACTAGATGGAGCAAAGGTAGCAGGTGATCCTCATCGAAAAGCAATTGCTGTCGCAGGGGATGATGATACTGCTGCCGTCGCGAGTCTCGTCGATGCGCTCGGGTTTGACCCGCTTGATATAGGCACGCTAGCTAACGGCGTATATTTAGAGCCTGGCAATCAGACGTTTGGCGCGAATGTAAACGCGGCTGAGCTTGCTACCCTCGTGGAACAGGCAAAAGCAAAGAAGCAGCTTCACTATGCGACATAGGTACGTACTTATTTCGTAAGGCGATCAAATTCCGCCTGACGATACGACTCGTCAACTGCGCCGCGATAGAAAACTGCAATTAGAACTCCGACTATAACTGCAATCAAGCCCATAATCACACCGACAGTGGAAGCGGGGCTTGCAACCTTGCCAGTGTCATCCAAAAATGCTGCCGTCACTTTGCCTTGTTTGGTATACCGCAGCGTCACGGTATCACCAATCTGGTATGCATGCTTGCTTGGCTGCGAAAAAAGCGGAACAATTTGCTGGCCACGCACGGTAACGACTGGAGCATATTCTGCTGGTTTTGCATTTTTTGTATATGAGCGCTGCAAATCTTCGACAATAAAGTCACCTTGCTGCCCATTTACTCCGTTTAAATTATTAGCGTCGGCGCTAAGGCTCATCGAAAATCCTGCAAATAGGAGACCCAGCAAGATAAACACCCCCGGCAGGATATAGCGCTGACCTTTTGCACCTGGTTTACCGTTTCGTATAAAGAATCGGTATTCTTTTGGCGCGTGTCTGCGGATATACGTGTTGACACGCGACTTCCACTTGCTATCCGACTCACCTGGTTGACGCTGCAGCTGTTTTAATGCGGTGCTCGACATATTATTTAATCACTACTGATGAGTAAAATTGTTTGATGTCCGATTTAAGCTTTGCGACTAACTCGACTGCTTTGGCGCGTAGCTGACTATTAGTGTTACGTAATGTAGCGAGCTCGTCTAGGCAGTTGTTTTCAGTAGGATACTCGATCATCCGGACAGTCGTACTCATTGTCGCAACGATGACGCTGTCTTTCTGTGCACGCTCACCATCAGCGCCACATAGACGAGTGACGATATCTCCATCGGCCGTTTTCATAAAGTCATCGACAGACGCATACGTAAGATCAACATAGTCCATACCTTTGACCGAGTCAGCAAAACCGATGTTTCGATTCGCTTCTGTGTCGTCATACGTGGCCGTTTTACCGTTTGGTAACTTTTTCGATATAGATTTAATGGACGACGCAGAAATACCAGCT
>JALRDA010000012.1 GCA_023257145.1 Candidatus Saccharimonadia bacterium
TGCCCCGTTTCGTTATAAAACGTCGACGGTTTTACGAGTAATGTTTTTTCACCCTCGATTACCACCTCGGCAATGTCAGCATGAAATTTTGGTTTTTTAACGAAGTCCACTCTGTTTGCTTGCGCAAGCCTATCGACAATATGAAAGCCGATGTTATGACGAGTAGAGGTGTATTGGTCGCCGGGATTTCCTTGGGCAAAGATGATTTTCATACTTCAATATATTATAGACTATTGACAGATTTGATTGATGTTATATTATTGACGGGCAGTTCATCAACCTCTGATTTGACGATCTACGGAGTGACTAATGAATATTGATACATCAAGTTTGACAGACAATCCCATAGGTTGGTTTTTCAATTGGGGGATGAGTACAGACTACCTGCCGGTGCCTAATATCTGGATTGTCGCAGGCCTGCTACTCATTTTTCTGCTGATTATCAGCATCGTGCGAGTGCGCAATGTCAAACGCCGCAACAAAGAGCTGGCAAGACGGCGTGACGCCGGAAACGAGCCATACGGTCAACTCTACGTATATGGGGACGAAGACTAGTGTGTCACACCCCGCCGAAATAGCCCTGCTATTTCGGCGGGGCTATTTAATTGCTCGTCGGTTTTCGATTTTTGTAATATTTTTCACACTATAAAACAATATTGTATTCTAATGTAATATATGGGATATTGATATACAGAGAGTTACGAGAGACTACTACCAGAAAGCGAGGTGATCATGTTTACATTTATTAAAGAAAAACTCCGTGGATCAGCCCTTGCCGGCCGACTACGCTCTAAAAATTCAATTAAAATTGGTGCCGCATCTATTGCGTCGCTTGCGTTAGTATTGCAACTTACAGCAGGAATCTTTCCATTTTTGACGACTGATGCCCAAGCCCTCGGCGATGATAACATTGTCCGTAATGGTATTACTTCGAAAGAGCAGATGCTAGCTATTTACGATAGTGGTAGCGACGGCGCTGGTCATAACGATATCAAGCAAATCTATTCACATTTTGGTGTATCACGCCAAGATATCGCTAATACAACGATGGGTTCATATAAGACAAATGATTTTAATGGTCAGCTAAAGACAATCGGTCGCAGCAACTTTCCTAACAAGGGTCGGACCGCCGTTAATGTTGAAGGCGCAAATACGACAATTTATGTAGGACCGTTCCTAGATAACGCCGGAAACAATGCCAACACAACAGCGTATGATATGCCGGCATTAATCGGTAAGCGAGCAATCGATGGACAGTGGTTTGCAATCACCCTAAACTGCGGTAACATCGTCTTCCCTATTACACCGCCAAGTCTGCCAAAGCCTGTTCCTGCGGTCTGTACCTCACTTACATCGACACGTATTTCACGAACTAGCTTCAAGTTTGATACGAAATACAACGTTGGTAGCGATACATTTAAATCAGTTACGTATGTTGTCTCTGACGCGGCTGGTAAAGAAGTCTCACGCTCAACTAGCGCAAGTTACACACAAACTACTGCCGGAACATACACTGTTAAAGCGATCGTTAATGTCACTGACGGCGAAGGTAAAGCTAAAGAAATCACTTCAGATAAGTGTGTAGCCACATTTACTGTCGATAAGCCTGTCACGCCAGTTGCAACCCCACCAAAGATGTGCCCGATTCCTGGTAAGGAAAACTTGTTAAAGACTGACGACAAGTGTAAGGAGATGTGTACTGTTCCTGGTAAAGAGGATCTTGAAAAGAACAGTCCTGACTGCGTCGTTGTGACTCCTGCGAAGCCAGAAGTTCCACCTGCTCTACCAAAGACCGGCCTGGGTGAAGATCTGACAAAGGTATTCGGTCTAGGATCACTGATTGCATCTGTTGGCTACTACGTTGCCAGTCGCCGCGGACTGCTAAGCGCACTACTCGATCGATAGTTGTCTCATATATAAAAGCACCTCGCCAGTTTGCGAGGTGCTTTTTAATTGCGAGCTAGTGAAATAAGCAGGTATGAATTTTCAAGGAAAGTAGGGTGGCGCATTGAACATACGCGCCACCCTTCCCCCTACACACTTGTCACGCCTCTAGGGATTGAATGATGCGTATAGCTATCGTATCGTCGCCCGTTTGTATGAGTTGCGTGAGCGCCTTGGTGAGCTGTTCTTTTGTTGTTGCTTCACTACGAACAAGGCGTAGTGCATGAGCTAGCGGTGACGGCGCTGTGTTCCTGGCGATATTCGTCACTCTGATTATTTGCTCGGCATTTGCTTTCTGTTGCGCCGATTCTACTAGGTCGCGCTGAATTTTTTCCGTGTCAATCTGCAAGAGCGTCATGAGTGCAGTGATGTCCTGGTTGCCAGAGCTCAGTACTACCAGTGCAATATGCTCGAGGTCTGTGACGCGATGTGACAAGCTAGCGGCACGCGTGTGCGCACGATCGAACACTGACATTACGTGAAGGATGTATGGAATCTTTGCCGGTGACGGCGTGCTGAGTACAGGATGTTTGTTTTGGACATACCGCATCGTAGCGTCATAGGCAAGCCCATTGCTACGGAGGATGACAGCCGCTTTTGCGTCGACTTTCAATACTCCGAGGAGAATGTGGTAAGCGTCGATGGCCGGATGATTCAGGGATCGTGCCACTTCCTGTGTGTGAAATATCGCCTTTCGTGCATCTTTGGTGTAATTTTCAAACATAGTACAGCTCCTTATTGGGTGTGGGGAGAAGAGGTTTTGAAACCTCATACCTGCCTACTTATTAAAGAGCGATATGTATATTTAATTATGTAATTGACCGGCCGTCAACTGAAATAGGTAAAATAGTGAGATGAAATATAAAATAGCCTAGAAATTGTAGGCTATTTTGAAGATTTGCGATCTTTAAGATCTTGGAGTTCTTGGGCGGCTTTTTCTTTGGCCTCTTCACGCGATTTTTTGGTGATTGGATCTTTACCCTGCGCGACGCGCTCTTTGTTGGCTTTGATCTGCTTTTCGTCGCGGAAGCTGAACTTGATTGGTGTGCCAGCAAAGTTGAACTCTTCGCGGATCAGGCGCTCTAGGTAGCGTTTGTATGACCA
>JALRDA010000027.1 GCA_023257145.1 Candidatus Saccharimonadia bacterium
GTGAAGCTTTAACACCAACAATTTCAACTGGGTCGTTGATCTTGATGACACCTTGTTCGATACGACCGGTAGCAACTGTACCACGGCCCTTGATTGAGAAAACGTCCTCAATAGGCATTAGGAATGGCTTGTCTAGGTCACGAGTTGGTTCTGGAACGTATTCGTCAACTGCCTTGATTAGGTCAAGGATAGCTTGTTCAGCTTCAGCGTCACCTTCAAGAGCCTTAGTAGCAGAACCCTTAATGATTGGTGCGTTGTCGCCATCGAAACCGTTCTTGTCAAGAAGTTCGCGGATATCCATTTCAACTAGTTCAACTAGTTCAGGATCTGCAAGGTCCATCTTGTTCAAGAAGACAACGATCTTAGGCACGCCAACCTGCTTTGCAAGTAGAACGTGTTCGCGAGTCTGTGGAAGTGGGCCGTCGTTTGCAGCAACCACTAGGATAGCGCCGTCGATCTGTGCAGCACCCGTGATCATGTTCTTAACATAATCGGCGTGTCCTGGCATGTCAACGTGTGCATAGTGACGAGTTTCTGACTCGTATTCCTGGTGAGATGATGCGATCGTGATACCACGTGCGCGCTCTTCAGGTGCGTTGTCGATCTGAGCGTAGTCGACTTTCTTGTTTACATCACTTGGAAAATGCTTTGCAAGTGTTGCAGTGATAGCTGCGGTCAATGTTGTTTTACCGTGGTCAACGTGACCCATAGTACCAACGTTGACGTGAGGCTTAGTTCGATCGAAATCTGCCATTTAGTTCTCCTAATTTAATTATTTTCGTGCACAACCCATATAGACTTTGCGACGTATGAGGTTAATTATACAGGGTTTCTTAACTAACGTAAAGAGGTATTACCTCGCCAGCATAATCCACATCTAGCCTACCATACACGATTCACATCCACCGAACGATTCTAATAAAATAGGTTGCCATGGGAGACAACCTATTTACAGCACAGCAAAATTCTTATGCAAACCAATTCTTTTTAGGTCGGAACATTCCTCGTACAAGCTCTTCGTCAAAGCCCGTTGGCACCTTGCCTGTCGATGCGTAGTAATACGCAGAAGTCATGACAATTTGCTGAATAACATTCGATAGCAGTGCAATACCGACTGCAAATGCCAAGAACAGAACCGCAGCAGCAATGCCAATAGCCACAGATTCAAATGCTAGCGCCGTCGCAAACAGCCCCAGCACGACTACCATTGCGCCGATAGTCACAATGATACTAATGACACCGAGCGTCAGCCCAATAAATACACTTTCAGCCCATATATCAGCAAATGTCTTCGCTGACTTCTTTACGACCTTAGCTGGGTTAGATTCGTCTGTACTCATAATGACTGGAATAGCAAACATCGTTGCAACACTCCATGTCGCCCCAGCGAGCCACACAGCAATTTTTCCTGCAAATGGGACACGGTCAGAAATCATACTCAGCACCAACCCAACCGTCACCTGTAGTCCGGTATATTTTACTAATGCACCGGACTTTTTCGTCGCAGCACATAGTGCCTGGCGAGCCGTTGGATCTTCGCCATCGAAGCGGCGAAATGCAGCAAACGAGATAGCACCTGCGAAGTAATTTGTTACCGCATAGGTCGTGACAAGATAAGCGGCTAATAGAATATAGTACTTCCAGTCAAATGACCACTCTGTGCCTGGCTCGACAATAAACACGTTCGGCATCACGAACCACCCGATGTAGACATAGGCAATAAAAATAATCATATTCATGAAAGCACTAATCGCACTGATGCCAATCAGCTCTTTATCGAGCATCATGACGCGCAGCGCAGCACGGGTGATCTTTACACTCGTGCTCATTTTGCCTTCATTGTTTTGTGTTTTCATTATTTTAGCTCCTTTGTTTCTTCGTTAAATTTATTGGATAAGAATACGGATTCAATATTTCGTTCATAGAATAGTTTGAGTGCCGCATCGCCAGGTGGTGCAAGTGAATATACTTTCAGTGCTGGACCACCCTTCTCGCTCGGCACATCCTCGCTCGTGATTAGATTCATCTTTTTGAATCTCGTAATTGACCGGTAAAGACTTTTTTCATCGACAGTTAAATTTGTAGTTATCTCCTTTTCTATATACTGCTTTATCTGACGCACATGTTTTGGTCCGCGATGCAGTGCAAGAAGAATCCAAAATGTTAACAAGCCCTTCTTGTAGGTCTCTTCCCAGGCTTCAACTACTTGCTCACTGTATAATCGATGTTCTGTCATTGTAACTATGAGTATACTACCGCTTGTAGAATAGTCAATACAGTTTTAGCGATATA
>JALRDA010000048.1 GCA_023257145.1 Candidatus Saccharimonadia bacterium
TATGGCGACATATGATGACTTTACGAAATTAGATATCCGGGTGGGTGAAATTATTGAGGTTCTTGATTTTCCCGAAGCGCGCAAACCGGCCTATAAGCTACTAATCAACTTTGGTGATGAGATTGGCATCAAAAAATCCAGCGCTCAATTACCAGCCAATTACACAAAGGAAGAATTAATCGGCAAACAAATACTCGCAGTTATTAACTTTCCACCACGACAAATCGGCCCGGTCAAATCAGAAGTTTTGACACTTGGTGTACCAGACGGAAATGGTGAATGCTTTTTGGTAACACCCGACTCAAACATCCCACTTGGCGGCAGGCTATACTAATTAACTAGTAGATTATAATAAAGGTATGTCCGCTCGAACCAAAAAGCCACGACCCATACATCACGCCAGCGATTTTAATATTGACGTTTTATCGGGCGATGATGACCTTTTTCGATGGTTTTTATTGTCATATCTTTTCGGAAAACCTATTCAGTCTAGCGTAGCTGCAAACACGTGGCGTCTTTTCGTTGAACGAAAAATCGACACACCGTGGGCAATCTTAGACATGCCAGGGCGCAGCCTCGTCCACCTGCTAGATGAAGGTAAATACACAAGGTACGACGAAGTGATGGCACGCGCACTGCGCACCTGCATGGAGCAATTGATTCGTGATTACGAGGGCTCGCTAATATTGATGATCGAAAGTAGTGAGAATGAGGAAGAGTTTTCTAAACGTCTACAGAAACTGTACGGCGTTGGTCCAAAAACTGCTGAAATATTCATGCGTGAAACTGAAGAGTTTTTTGCGCGTCGCGTTGAGTAAGCTATCATAGTATAGTGAAGCGTATCAAAGCAGAACTTATCATCAACACCGGATCGCGTCGTAGTAAAGCTGCGATGCCACTTGTCGTAGCGGCATGTGCGCATCATGGTATCGATTTAGTGAAAGTTATTAAGCTTAAAAAAGATACCAGCCTACGACGTGTCATTGCCGACATCAAAAAACGATCACCCGAATTAGTGCTCGTCGGCGGCGGGGATGGCACAATCAGCGATGCGGTTGACCACTTTGCAGGTTCGCCTATTCAAATCGGAGTTGTGCCACTTGGAACGACAAATAACTTTGCGCGCAGCCTCGGCATGCCACTTGAAATTGAGGATGCAGTTGCTGCCATAAGAAATGGTAAGGCTAGTAGTGTTGACCTGGGAAAAATAAACGACGATTATTTTGTTAACGTTGCCGGAATCGGCATCTCTGCGCAAATCGCAAAGAATGTCACTAACAAGCGCAAGAAGCGATTTGGTCGCTTCGCCTATGCGCTCACCGGCGTCTTGCAACTGTTCAAACATAAAGCATTTTTAGTGACAATCGAAGACAAAGACAGCGAACTGCAACTGCATCTCGAAACCCACCAAGTCATCGTTGCAAATGGTCGCTATCATGCAGGTAAACAAATAGCGATGGATGCAAAAATTGATAACCGAGAGTTGATAATATTTGCTCTGGGCGGCAGATCAAAACTCAGTTTTATTCTCGCGACAATTGATTTTTATTTTGGTAAACGAAAAAAGATTCAACATGCATCGTATCTTACGGGTCGTAGCATTAATCTATACACCAACACGCCTCAGCTAGTTGAACTTGATGGGGAAGTGAAGTTCACGACGCCAATTCCTGTCGAAGTCACGCCCAAGGCAGTCAGGATTCGCCACTGATATGATCCGTCGATCCCTCCAAACACTTGTCTGGAAGTATGATAAGCATTTCACCGCAGTCGTTGCATTAATTCCTGCATCACTTCAGGCTTATTCTTCCAAATTAGGCAAAATAACACTACCAAGTATTTGGGCAACTGTCTTGATGATAGCTGCCGCTATCGCGTACGCCGGGGGCTATAGTTACGTCGCACTATTAGGCGTCATTGTCATTGCCTGCATACCAATAGGCAGCCTCATAAAGCTATTCGTTCGTCGTGCACGGCCAAAAACCATCTACGCACAGAACATGAAAGTAAAATCATACAGCTTTCCTAGCAGCCACACCTATGCCGCTACTATTGCTGGCGGCTACCTAGGATTAGCTGCGATTGCTATTTTCCCAGGGATCACCGGCGCAATTATTGCTGCGATATATGGACTCTTAGCGGTAACAATTGGTGTTTCTCGCGTCCATGTTGGAGCCCACTACC
>JALRDA010000082.1 GCA_023257145.1 Candidatus Saccharimonadia bacterium
ATATAATCAAGCTATTTGCGCTGAATATCAAAAACTCTATCAATCGTACGAAAACCTATACTCCACAAAACCAGTAGATTCGTCTTTTGAATCGTACGTCCGACCAGGCTCGGCAAAAGGACAAATAGACCCGTGCTATGAAACCGGGAGCTAGTAAGCGTGTTTAATTTATTAAGCCCATTTGAGACGCTATTTCTTTTTACGATCACCGCGACCCATTACGCATGGCCATATGTAATCATCGCCGTGCTTGCACTGGCAGTCGTCCTATATATCAAGAAGCGACGGAAAGCCGCCGCAGTAATTTTAATTATCTTGCTATTACTTTTTCTTGTGACCAACATGTTGTCTCGCTTTATATAAACACGCCGTCGATCTTTGACCATATATTGCTAATGCTTTATACTTTAACTACAGATGTGGGCAAAACAAAAACAATCCGGCTTTACTATTGTTGAACTACTAATTGTTATTGTTGTGATTGGCATTTTAGCAGCGATTACGATCGTAGCCTATAATGGCGTGCAGCAACGCGCACGAGATGCAGCACCAAAATCTGATTTACGCCAAGCGGTTACGGCATCAGAAATGGCGATTAACGACCCTGCGGTCAATTCGTATCCAAAGGGTGCAACTGACGTGCAAAATCTGAAAATTAAACTCACGCGTAGCGCTTATCGAGCTGCGTTATACTGCTATCGATCAGGTGGCGACGCATGGGCAATGGTCGTCGAGACAACCGACAATAAAGCGTACTACGTTAACAACACAACAACAACACCGACACCTTTTCCTGATGTCGTTGGCGGCAGAAGTGGGCAAGACATCTGCCCAGTTGCTGGTGTATCGGGACCAGGATGGCAGTGGTATTTAACACTTGGCGGCAGCTGGTGGGCAGGAGCAGCATAACATGAAGCGAAATACCGGATTTACTATTGTTGAACTATTAATCGTTATTGTTGTCATAGGAATATTAGCGGCAATTACGATTGTTGCGTTCAATGGCGTCCAGAATAGAGCAAATGACACCGCGATACGAAGCGATCTTGCGAACATCGCCAAGCAGCTTGAAACGATGAAAGCCACGTCTTCAACGACAACATATCCGACAGCAACCGAACTAGCAAATACTAATAAGCTATCGGTCTCTAAAGGCTCGTATGAGAAATCTCGAAATAACCTCTACTACTGCAGGTCAACCGACAGTACAAGCTATGCTATCGGTGCAGTTTCAACATCAGGTAAAGAGTTCTTTCTTGTTAACGGTGAGACTAAAGATGCAAGCGTAGCTGTTTGGGGGACCTCGACATGCGCCCAAGTCGGCGGTCCTGGAGCCAATTCTGGCTATGATAGCGCCGGTACACCACCAAGCTGGGCATCCTGGATTAAATAGTAGATGAGAGTACGGCAACAATCCGGCTTTACTATCGTTGAATTATTAATCGTCATCGTTGTGATTGGCATTTTAGCAGCGATTACAATCGTGGCCTACAACGGCATCCAGGCAAAGGCGCGTGACAGTGGGCGGATCGCCAAGATTAAAAGCATCGCCAAGGCAATCGAGATGTACAATACCGACAATGGCCGCTATCCACCGATTCTAGACGGCAATGGTCGTGAAACAACATGCGGGTCAACGACAGAAAACTGGGGACACTGCGACCGAAACCAAACCCTTGCGACGATGTTAGCGCCATATATGCAAATTGACCCGACGTCATTGTCTGATGCGACGCAGCAAAGTTACTATTATCATTACACCAGTCAATCAAGCGATAACTATCAAACATACGGCATGATGGTATACCTAGAGGGGACTGGCGGACAAAATGATGGCGGCTACTATTCTAATGCGTACGAGGTCGGCCCAAAACCAGCATATTGTGCATCCAAATATACTAGTACGAACGCTAACTGGACATCATACACGAGCCAATGCACAGGAGGCAACTAAACAATGTATCTATTGAAAAATCAACTTAAATATGCTACAATAGGGTAATGATTCCGCTAAGAAACAGGCTCGACCGACTCGAAGATGCACTCCACGCAGCCGAGATAGCCTGGTGGGAAATTGAATTTCCAAGCGGCACCGTCTTTTTCTCTGAGAAGAAAACACAGATGCTTGGATATGACACTTCCAAGGATTTCTTTCATTACACGCACTTTACCGATCTAGTACACCCTGACGACCTACCGGCAGCCATGCAGTCAATGATGGATCTAATGACCGGCAAGTCCGAGGTGTACGAAACAACGTATCGTATTCTTGCCAAAGACGGTTCGTATAAAACGTTTTATGACAAGGGAAGTATCGTCTCAAGACTTGGTGATGAGTTTACTGTAGGCGGCATTGTCATGCTAGTCGAAAATAAGCAAAAAATCGCTATCGCCCACGCCTAGTTATTTTCAGCTGCTATACTAATAGCAGCAATGTGGGCAAAACATAAACAATCTGGATTCACTATCGTCGAGCTATTGATCGTCATCGTGGTAATAGGCATTTTGGCTGCCATTACTATCGTGGCGTATAACGGCGTCCAGCAGCGCGCAAGGGCAACAAACGTACAGACTAACTTGGCGAACCTCGGCAAGATGGTGATGGTATACAATGCCGACAATGGCACACTTCCTGCATCGGACGCAGGCGTCAAAGAAGTATTGCAAAACGCCAAACAATGGGACGCGACACACAGCCTAAATACCCACAACTATCTATTCTGTGCGAGTGCAACTACATACGCCGTTATTAGCATGAACGCACCAGGCTTACCCGCGTATAGCGCCGGCACAGGCACGACCGTCTATTACTGGTCATCAGACAAGGGTGTTGGCACATATGCGTCAGGTGCCGACAATAACTGGACGCCGAACTGTAACCTCGCTATGGGTGCTATTACTTGGCGCCAAGTATCCGGCAACGTTAATTAGCAGGATTGACTTATTATATATTTGTTGTAAAATAGCATATGTACTTTAACATTGTTATGGAGAGCTTTGTTGGCGTAACACGCTTGCACCCACCAAGCTCTCCGTCACATGCGGCCGAGCCTACACTCCAGAAGTAAGGAACCGACTTGGACAAAATAAGCGTTAATTTGGAGCACCACCTCCAGCTGCTGCGCGAGACAGGTGAGTGGGCCACCTACATTGCAATTCTCGACCCCGAGAAGGCCAAGCAGCACAAGGATCAGCTAAAGGCCTGGATGAAGCGCATCAAAACTGCGACCGATTCCGCGCCGAGGGAATATATCCTCGTCGAGGAGATTCCCGGCAACCAACTCTCAATCGCCGTCCAGAGAGATTCGATAAAGCTGCGGCACTTTCTGAGTGCCCATGCCATAACTCAGAGCACGTTCATTACAATCGTGCGAACCGAGATCGAACTTCAGGAACGCCGATTCCAAGACATGGAAGTGTCGGCGCTCGGTGCATTCGTGCAGATGGGCGCATTCGACAACTCGACCTGGTATATAGCCGTCGAGGGGGTTGATTACGCCAACATCGAAGAGGTTATCGACCGCGCAATAACCATGCCTTTTGGCAATGACGCGTGAAAGAACCTCGTCCGACGGTCGCGTAGTGACGGAAGCCGTCCCATACTAGGGCGTTAAGGGCGCTCGAGGCAATGACCTCGAGCGCCCTGTTTTCTTTTTTGATATAATGACATCCATATGAACGCCACCATTCCTGAGGTTAGAATAAAATACGCTTGGCTACTATCAAACGCGGCATCTGTCGTTATGAACGAAGCATGGGGCGACGGAACACCCCTACGTAGCTACAACGAGTACGTCAAAATAGCAGAAAAATATCGTGAATGGTGGGCGCCACACAATGACGTCATTATGCATGGTATGTGCGACATGCTTGGACTGCAGTTTCGACAGAATATTATTGACGTCAACGTCGCACCGTGGTTTACACCAATCAGCGACCCGATGGTGATTGGCCCGGCATTCCAAACACAGAACGATCTAGTCAACACACTCACCCATGAGCTGCTCCACCGGCTACTTACCGACAATACATCGTATGACTACGAACATAATTTTGTTCAAGATTGGAAAGAAATGTTTGGCACCAACCACGCAAAAAATATGTTAATCCATATTCCTATTCACGCATGTATGAAGAAGTTATACTTAGATATCCTAGATCGTCCAGATCTATTAGCACTTGATATCAAAACTGTTGAACGTAATCCTCCGTATGCCAATGCCTGGAAATATGTGAACGAACACGATTACAATAAAATCATCGCCAAGCTTACACATAAATAAACCTGTTACAATTTGCCACGCCGATCCCATTGCCATCTATCCGAATTAACTTACTTTCCGTCACATAAAATGGTATAATCATACATCGATGAAAAGCACCACATCGGCAATAGTCCCATATCCGGAAAATGAACCGAACATCCGTACAGAGCGGTTTTTTCGGAACCTCGAACGATACATAGCCGACAACCAAAAAGGTGATATCTTATACGAATACCAAAAAAAGATTGTCCACGATACAGCGCGCTTTTTAGGTTCGGGCGGCAAGCGTGGCTATATCGAAGCGCCAACCGGCACTGGCAAAACCGTCCTGTTTGTCACACTTGCCGAAGCGTTCAGCTACCAAGACGACAATCCGCCAAAAATTCTCGTCGTGACGCCGACAAAAGATTTAGTTCGGCAGACACAAGGCGGCACAAGCGGCGACAAGGGCTTTGCTGGCTTTGCGCCGGATATGTCCGTTGGGACATTTTACAGTGACACGCCGTCCGGCCTAAAGGGTCTTAAAGCACAGGTGACGATCACAACCTATGCTTCGCTCGCTAAACTAGCCGCCATGCCAGTTACCGTCGTCCGCAAAGATGGCACACGGCAGACCCGCATCATCAATCGGATTAACGAACAGTTCGATATTATCTTCCTGGATGAGGGCCACAAAGCACTTGGGATCGGTAGTCGACGAATCCTACAAGACATTACTGATGACAAGTTAATCATTGGGTTTACCGCAACGCCCGAATACACCGCATCGCGCAGCCTTGCAATGCTACTGCCACACCTGATCCATCAATTGGACCTTAAAGAGGCGATTATGCTCAACATGCTATCGCCGGTTATCCCAGTGACACTGGCTGCTCCATCGACAAATGTTCAGAAATTTTTGGTAGGTGCGTTAGGTGAGTATGAAAATAAAAGTTTGAAAGAACTCATCTACAACTCTGAGCGCAACCGCATGGTGATTAATGTTGCCAGTGAGCTAATCCAAGCAGGGAACACACCAATCATCGCCTGTATCCCTGGCGATGACATGCGCCACCCGCAGTACATTGCCGAGCAACTTTCCGAGCGCGTCATTAAGAATCCCGATGGATCGGAGCGCCTACTTAAGGCCGTTGCGATTACCAGTGCAATCCCTGCGGCAATGCGACAAAAGTATTATGCCGAGCTTGAAAAGGGCGAGCTAGACGCATTAACCTACATTGACGTCTTGACCGAAGGCTGGGACAGTCAACGCGCCAACGTTATCATTAACGCCAGGCCGACCAGGTCACTTGTCGCCGCCCGCCAACGCATGGGCCGCATCCTTCGCAACAAACCCGATGGTAGGCCTGCTATCGCAATGGATATCACCGACCAGATATCTGCTGCAACCGCACCCCAAGTCTCTATGGCGGATATTTTCACGCTCGAGAGTGTTGAGAGCGGGATGGTTATTGGCAATACAACAACCCACTTTAAAGAAAATATGACCACAGCAATAGATAGAATTGCAGACCAGCATCGGTTGATACCGACTGTCAAAAATCTCTACACGCAGTATGCGGCATTGCTCGAGACACTGCCGCAACTTGCGCGCGGCCAGGCGCAGATCAAGCAGGATGGGAAAATCCGAACATTCGCCTCGTCCTATCGACTAGAGGCTCGCTTTAATGTCGATAGTCTAATGCTGGATCATCTACGCCCGAATGTCGAAATTAGACAAGTGCGCAGCGGCTACGAAGCGATTGACGCATTTGACGAGGATCAGATTCATCAAAAAATTGCCGAACTACCCGATAGCGGTCGTCGCGGCTATGGCCTAACCGTTGATGGACGAAAATACATTAATTTATCTGATGTCATTGGCATCTTGCAACGAAAACTTGACCAGCCAGAGCTGTCTCTTGCCGACATCGAGCCGATCATACGTGACACAGCTAACGAACCTCACGACCTATACTTTACAAAACGATTCCGCGCCCGCACGCATAGGGGCGTTACGCTATATACCGCCCAAACAATGATTGAGATGACAAAAGCAGATAGCGTCATCGCCAAGGCTGGCGAACTAGCCAACATCGAAAAAGAATAGCCTTCACTGTGCCGCGCGACAACTAACTTTGCTATACTAATAAGATGAAAAAGCCACAACAATCCTCATCTATTACAGGGCTATTTAGGCGCAAATGGTTACGTGCGATTCTTCCTGCTGCTATCGTCATTATTTGGTTGGCAGTGGGCGGCATCGGTGGCCCAACATTCGGCAAACTCTCGTCTGTATCTACCAACGATCAGTCAGCCTTTTTACCCTCATCTGCGCAATCAACCCAAGTACAAGAGCAACAGTCTAGATTTCGTGATGCGAAATCTATTCCCGCTATAGTCGTTATCGAATCCGAAGAGAAAATCGAGCGAAGCGACTTTGCATCGTACACCCAACTAGTCGAAGCGATGGGCAAGGTAGAGGGCGTCCAGCAGCCAACCACCGAGCAGCCCGTCGTCGTTGCCGGACCAATCCCATCCGAAGACGGAAAGGCTGTCGAGTTTATTGTTCCGATCGATAGTCGCAGCGAAGCCAAAGAAGTTGTCGCCGACTTGCGCGCGACCGTCAAAGACAACACACCAGAAGGGCAAACGGCATACGTCACTGGACCTGCTGGACTTGCCGCTGATCTAGTGAAAGCTTTCGGTGGTATCGATGGCATTCTGCTACTCGTAGCACTAGGTGTCGTGTTTGTGATTCTACTGCTAGTCTATAAATCAATCGCACTGCCGTTCATCGTACTACTAAACTCGGTGTTTGCATTATGCGGATCGATTCTGCTAGTCTACGCGATGGCAAAATGGGGGTGGATTGAATTAAACGGACAAAGCCAAGGTATCTTATCGATTTTGGTCATTGGCGCCGCGACCGACTATTCGCTACTGTTAGTCGCACGTTACAACGAAGCCCTGACACACACCGAATCAAAATGGTCGGCTATTCTGACCGCACTAAAAGTATCGTTTGAACCGATTGCCGCATCTGCAGCGACAGTGATCTTAGCGCTTTTATGTCTACTTTTCTCAGATCTTAATTCTAACCGCAGCCTTGGACCGATTGCTGCCAGTGGTATCGGCTTGTCGTTAGTCGCTACGCTTACATTCCTGCCGGCATTATTGGTACTGTTTGGCCGCAATTCGTTCTGGCCACGCAAGCCAAAACATCAACCCGAAACAGTAGCTGCACAAGCCAAAGGAAATCTAGACGTTACTCCGCTATGGCGCAAGGTCGGCACCCTCATCACTAATCATTCCCGTGCCGTTTGGATTTGTTCGCTGATCGTTCTGGCGATTGGCAGCCTGGGACTATTTCAATTGAAAGCGTCGGGCGTTCCACAAACCGATCTCATCCTCGCGCAATCCGAAGCCGTCGACGGACAAGCAGTATTGGCGCGGCATTTCAACTCTAGCATTGCCACGCCTATGGTCGTTATTGCAGATGAAAATAAAGCAGATGAAGTCATCTCAGCACTGAAAAATACAGACGGCGTCAGCGACGCAAGTGCGTTTTCGGGCACAACAGCACGGCCCGGTGGACCACAACTTCCCGCCAAAATCGTTGACGGTAAAGTTCTGATTAACGCAACCCTGACGGCGAATCAGGCGGATTCAGAGGAAGCTGAAGCAACAGTACTACGCGCACGCGAATCACTCCCCAAAGTTGACCCTAGCGTACTAGTCGGTGGCACAACTGCAGTCGCTCTTGATACAAACATCACTGCTCAAAATGACCTGAAAAAGATTATTCCGATCGTCCTAGCGGTGATCCTGGTCATCCTGATCATTTTACTAAGATCAGTAATTGCACCGGTTCTTCTAATATCAAGTGTCGTTATCAGCTATATGACCGCTATTGGCGTCTCGGCTTTTGTCTTTAATGACATCTTCCAGTTCCCAGGCGCAGATGCGTCGGTGCCGCTATTTGGATTCATCTTCTTAGTGGCGCTAGGTGTGGACTATAATATTTTCCTAATGACTCGCGTTCGTGAAGAAGCGCAAAAGATCGGCACGAGGCAGGGAATTATCCGCGGCCTTGGTAAGACGGGTGGGGTTATCACATCTGCCGGTGTCGTCCTGGCGGCAACCTTTGCCGCGCTCGGCATTATTCCGATCCTGTTCCTTGCACAACTAGCGTTTATCGTTGCCTTTGGCGTTCTGCTTGATACGATCATTGTGCGCACACTACTT
>JALRDA010000103.1 GCA_023257145.1 Candidatus Saccharimonadia bacterium
GGGGTGCTTCTGCTATCTTCACGCGAAGACAGCAGAAGCACCACGCCCCATTGACACCTTACGGCATGCGATCAGCTGTGGTGCCGAATGCGTCGGCAAGTCCAGCAGCCATGGTCGTAATGAACTCGCTAAAGCCATTACCAAGAGCAACTGCATCAAAGATTCTGATTATGATATAAAGCAGGGCAAACCCTGCAATCATACGCACAGTGTTGTTTTTGCTAATGAGTAGCAGAATCAAAATGATGACAATGACAGCGGTAACGATCAGCGTTGTTACTTCGGCGGGGTCGGGATTTGCGTAGTTCCTGAATGCCTCAGCAATGGACGTGAAAGCGTTTCGAACGAAGTCATTGAATCCACTGCCGAATATAAGAATTTCGAGAATTCTTATAAGTCCATAAGCAAGAAGGAAGGCGGCAATTCCTCTGAGGGTCTTACCTCCTTTTATCATGATCCATACAAGGATCGCAATCGTGAGTATGGCAACAAACAATTCAGCAGTCATAGTTAACTCCAGGTGCTAGACGGGGTGTCAATATGATTATTTAATCAGTATAATGGTGAAAACACAATCCCCTTATTCTATAGCAGTACTATTTGTGAGGTATAATAGATACAACACTCACCGCACAGGCGGTTTAGGTGGTGGATACAGTCTTTCTATTTTAGAAAATCCGTACCCGTTACTTATTCGCCAATTCAAATCAAAGGTGAGTGTACAACAAGGAGGACTATTCATGTCTACTATCAACCCAACCGGTAAGGAGATTATTTCTGTTACCGCTGATCTTTGTGGCAAGCCACTGACGCTAGAAGTAAACCGTGTCGGTTTCCGTACCAGCGCATCGGTCCTGGTGACCTACGGCGAAACGGTCGTTCTTGGAACGGCGATGGTCAGCAAAAAATCAATCAGCGGCATGGACTATTTCCCGTTGTCGATTGATTACGAAGAAAAGTTTTATGCAGCCGGCAAGATTAGCGGCAGTCGCTTTATCAAGCGTGAAGGCCGTCCAAGTGATGAAGCAATCCTGATTGGTCGCTTGATTGATCGCCCAATCCGCCCGCTGTTTCCAAAAGGCTACCGCCAAGAGGTGCAAACCGTCGCTACGGTCCTATCGATGGATCCAAACTTCCGTCCTGATATGATTGCAATGATTGCGGCCTCTGCGGCCCTTAGTCTGACTGGTGCGCCATTTGATGGCCCAGTAGCAGGTCTTCGTGTGGCGCACGTAAATGGCGAGTTTAAAGCCTTTGCAACTCCTGAAGAACGTGATGAGAGTGATCTTGATCTCGTTGTTGCTGGTATTGCTGGCGGCATCACGATGGTAGAAGCTGGTGCAGACCAGGTGAGTGAAGATCTTGGTGCTGACGCTTTGGCGTGGGCATTTGAAAATTATCAGCCAGCAATCGAACTGCAAAAGCAGTTGGTAGAAAAGGTCGGCGTCCAACCACTTGAATACGAACTTATCTTGCCAAATGAAGAAATTCAGGCAAATGTTGACGCTTGGGCAAAAGAAAAGATTAATGACGATTTACGCAAGCCGTATCCAGAACGAAATGAACTTGTCTCGACGCTTCGCGATGAATTCCACGCGGCAATGATCGAACAAGTCGGCGAGGATGAATACAAAGAACTTCGCGGTGAATACGACGAAGCTTTTACAATGGCGCTGCACAAAGATGTCCGCCGTGGTATTGTCGAAGACAATCTGCGCCCAGATGGCCGTAAGCTTGACGAAATCCGCCAGCTTAGCTCTGAAATTGGCATCTTGCCACGCGCCCACGGTTCATCGCTGTTTACCCGTGGCGTAACGCAAGGTCTAAACGTTGTCACGCTTGCACCCCTCAGCTTTGCGCAGATGGTTGATACAATGGAGCAAAACGATTACGAACGTC